>NZ_QTZH01000120.1:0-2341 GCF_003462585.1 Ruminococcus sp. OM04-4AA
TATCATCTATTTCATCCTCCATAATATGATGTCGTACCTGTGATTCCATCAAGTGCACCACATCTTAACAAACTCAAAATTATCTCGAACTAACCAGCTCGACAAATTCAAGTTTGTCGCTTTCTTCATATCCACATTATATCATTTTCATATCTGCACCACAATAAAATTTTATGCACCGATAATCTTACTGAACAGCTCTAACAAACACCATTTCATCACTCCAATCTGAAATTTAGGTATGAAAAAAGCAGTCAATCCTAAGACTAACTGCTTTGTGTATAGAGATATGAAATTGTGAAATAGAATTTGCCTATTTCAAATCAAAAAGAGAATTTTCATAGTCCTTTACATAGTATCGTATATTTTTACGCCCCTTTTGAATAATGGTATGTCCCTCTGCTTCTAATTTTTCTTTCTGTGCTTCAATACCATTTGGATATTTAGCATTTAATTCTCCGTTTGCTTTTAATGTTCTCCAATAGGGTGTTTCATCTTCGGAACGCTGATAACTCGCCCACGCTACAATAGAAACAAATATACCCGCTGTAATCGGCTCTGTAAAATCTGCACCACTCAATTTTGCAAAGTGTTCTCGTATTTTTCCAACCGTAATCACTTTACCATACGGAACTTTTTTCATTACTTTGTCATAGTCAATCGGGGGAGCAAAATACATTTTGTTTCCACCATATTTCTCAATACTTTTCTGGTCTATGATAATTTGAAATTTTGGCATATCCTTACTATCATGCAACATAGCATTAAAATCTTTTTTATCTTCATTTGCCATTTGTGCCACCTCCTACTTTAAGGATAGTCTGTTTCTTATTTCCATGCAATGAGGCTGTTTGAAAATTATTAACACTTTCAAATTTGTCGCTTTCTTCATATCCATATTATAACAGTTCCATATATCCGCCACAATAAAAATCAGCATACCCTTAGCATTTATGGAACAAAAATGCACACTTTTTCTTTCTTCCTCTTGATTACCCCACAACAGAAAAGAAAAAGCCCTGTCAAGAGCCTTGCCACCATTGGTGGTGCTTTGCACTCTTTACTGGGCTTTTTGTTTGCTGTATCTTCCATGCAAGAGGAAATTAAAGACCTCTGTTCCATTTCGCCTTTAGATAATCTTCATAGTCTGCTTCATTGAAGTCTACTTGTGGAGAAGTGTCGGGAATGTTGTTTCTGTTGTCTATATCCGCAAGCTGACGAAATATCCAATCATCATAAGGGTCATGGTATTTATACTCTTTGGGCTGTTCTCTGTATCGGTCTAACCCTCGCATTTCCTTATGTACTTTTATCATGCGTTCCAGTTTTTGACGCTGTATCAACTGCTTGATTTCCATAAGTTCTTCCAACTCCGTAACCTCATTGGTAATGTAGTTATGGATATACTGTATGAGTTTATATGCCTTGTAAAATGTGCATTCTTTTTCATCATCGAAAAATTCATTTTCAGACAGGTAATCTAAGGAAACATTGAAGTCTTGTTCCCGTTTGATAATATCCATGATATAGGCTCGGTGTGGTCAATATACTTCCATTCTCCCGACAATAATTCATTGGGTGTTACTCCCAGCACGTCCATTATCTTTTCCAGCGTATCAAAGGTAGGATAATTCACGCCACGTTCAATCTTGGAAAGGCTCTGCATATTGATACCGATTTTGTCCGCAAGTTCCTGTTGTTTCATTCCTCTATGCTTTCTTATGGTCTGTATGTTCTCTCCTAAGAAACTGATTTTCTTTTCGTAATGCTCCATGACTTAGTATAAACACTCCTTTCATTGCTTTTCTTGGTATTTATAAGCATATCATACTTAATATATATCTAAAAGTCAACAAAAACTTCTTGACAAGTAATTCTAATGGCGTTATTATCGTATCAGATAGAGTGATTAAGCACGCTAGGGTCAATCACACGCTTGAGTAAGCATAGAAAAGATGTATTTTCATTTTGATAGCATGAATAAGCATAGACTATCAGACCGAAAATAAGGTTTCTGACTGGGGCTGTTCCGTTTAGCCACGAGCCTTACAAGGCTCGTGAGCGTTAAGAACGGATCAGACACAGGAAGAAAGGGAACGCCTTTAGGCGTTCATAAAGGGCGTATATGTAACACCGCCCTGCGCATACATGTCATAGTACCTAGAAACTGTGATAAATAAAGGAAAAAACACGATTTTTACCCCGCAAAAAAACGGGAAGTACGAAAGGAGTAATGCACTATAACTACACACAAAAATTTATCCGTTAAGATTGATTACATCAGCATTGTATTTGATACTACAACCGCAGAAGATATCATCATGCACATTTTAGGTTTACC
>NZ_QTZH01000121.1:0-2318 GCF_003462585.1 Ruminococcus sp. OM04-4AA
AATCAAGGGGAGGAATGGGTAACGGAAACAAATGAAATAAAAAATTATACCAACCAAATTTTAGATAAAATGCTAAAAACTATTACAAACGAGGAACTAGAAGCTGTATTATGCCTAGAATAGTAGGAGGAAAGAGTATGCTTTTTTTAAGAATTCTTATTGTAGCATTTATTGTAACGGGAATAATGGACTTATTAGCAAAAAAAGTAGGAAAAAAACAGGAGCATTGAAAAAATTTGTCGTACGAGCTCCACTAGATTTTGCAGGATTGGGAACTATAGTAATGATAATAGTCATTGGTGCCTTGGTTTTTGCTCAAGTAGAAAATCAGGACATCCCATTACCAATTATGGTGATTTTTATATTAGTTGTAATAATTCCGGGTTTTTTACTCATGGTAGCTCCTATAAAAGGGGTATGGGATATCATTGTAGATGGTGATGATATTACTGTGGTGAAAGCATTTATTTTTAAACGTCATTGGAAATTTTCTGATATTAGTTATGGGAAAGTGACTAGAGGAGGAATGAAAATATATGTGGAAGGGGGAAAGAAAAAAGCCTTTTTTGTAGATGGAATGTGTGAGCATTTTTCTAACTTTATGAAACGAATGGAAAAAGAAGGGAAAAATATCATATATCCTGAAGGAATGTAATTGTATACAGATGGAAAAACCGTGCACTATGGCTATGATGAGCAGATACGACTTTTCGAACTAAAAGAGGGAGGCCGGATCATCAGCTATGGGTATGATGCATTGGGCAGACTGTCAGAAATCCAAAAGGACGGACAGATACAGACAGCGTATGGATATGATGCCTTTGGAAACCGTACATGGAAAGAAGAAAATGGCGAAAGGACTTCGTACCAGTACAATATCCTCAACCAGATGGTGAGCGAAAAGCATAGAGAAGTCTGGAAAGAGTACGGCTACGATAAGAGAGGAAACCTAACCGGCATCCAAGAAAATGGGGCATGGAAAAAACAGTATGTCTATGGTGCCATCAACCGTCTGGAAGAAGCAGTGGATGCGGCAGGAAAACAGGCAAGATACCAGTACAACGGACTGGGACACCGGATAGGAAAGCAGGAAGGTGTCCTTCCAAAAGAGAAGCTGGAGAAATTGGACCCACAAAGCAGGATCGGCATGGAAATCGGAAACAGCCGGCAGATCACCTATACCCTGGACCTGACCAGGCAGTATTATAACCTTCTGGAGCGGACAGAGGAAAACCGGAGCCAGAGATACTTCTGGGACGGGAATGTGGCAGCGTATGAAGAGAATGGGGAAAGGAACTATTACCTTCAGGACGAACTGGGAAGCCCGCTTCGGATTGAGGACAGTGCCAGAAACCTCAGGGAAAGCTATGGATATGGAGTCTTTGGGGAAGATTTATATCAGAACCAGGGGAAGATACAGCCGTTTGGATATACGGGCTATCAAAGAGATGAGACAGCGGGAACGTATTATGCCCAGGAAAGGGAATATCTGGCAGAGAACGGCAGGTTTGCAGGGCAGGATGTGATTGCTGGTTTTATGAATCTGCCGTTCAGTATGAACCGTTATAGTTACTGCTTTAATTCACCGATGGTCTTGGTAGATTTAGATGGTGAATGGCCTAGTTTAAGTGATATCGGAAAGGGTATTACTAAGAGTCTCAATAATGTAAAAAAATTTGGAAAGAAAGCTGGACAATGGATAGTAGATCACAAAGAGGATATTGCTAAGGTCGTTGGAACAAGTTTAGTAATTGCTGGAATTGCAGTAGCATCAATTTACACAGCTGGTGTGGCCGGAACAGTTTTAATGGGAGTTGCTTCTGGAGCAGCAATAGGAGGAACAGTAAATGGCTTTATTAATATTAAAAATGGTGGAAATTTTGCAAATGGATTTATAGGAGGGGCTATAAGTGGTGGCATTCAGGGTGGCTTGGGTATTAGGCCTGTTGGAACTATTGTTGGTGGTATAGCTAATGGATTGGGTACTTTTGTTACAGAGGGTTTAGATAGGATAGATGGATATAATCATAAAAATTTGGGCCAGATTGGAGAAGATAGTATAAAATCAGCATTACTAGGAATGTTGTGTAGCCTTCCTGGAGGGTTGATACAAGCTGGCACATTAAATGAAAATATTCTTGAAGAGTTAATGGTAAACTATACGAAAAGTTTTGGCAATCAGTTAAATAATTTTTTTGGAATAGTAGACAATTTCCTTTTAGATATAACGATGGGAGGATGCTATAATGAATAAAAGTTATGATTATATCATGGGAGGTAGCAAATTTTTCAATTTGTTTGATTTTATATCAGGAATA
>NZ_QTZH01000122.1:0-2272 GCF_003462585.1 Ruminococcus sp. OM04-4AA
TGCGTAACTGGGAAACGTCATGGACGGCTATCCCGTAACGGACTTCATAAGGTACTGCGTCCAGTGCTTCCCCTGCCTGGTCTGCATAAGTCCTCATAGCAGACACATGGTCCTTGCACTGCTCTAAGATGCTTTTGATATCCTTACACAGCTGTGTAATCTCGCTTACCTGAAATACTCGTTTCATTCTATGTCCCCTTTCTTTCCTTACTTTTTACCCATTTGACTAGCACCTGTGTATCTAATTCTATAAACTCAGATGCCGCAAATCGAATGCTCTCTGAAAATTTCTTCAATGTATTACATAAGGCAGTTGCCAATGCACTCTCTGCTGTCAATTGTTCCTGTAATGCATCTGCCTCATCTCCAAATGCTTCCGATAGGTGCTTATTTAAATCTGAATAAATGTTATTAATATCATCTTGCACTGTGCCTATATCTGATACAGCCCCATTAATAATGGATTCTACACTGTTTATATCAATATTAATATTTTTTACCATCTATTTTCCTCCTTAGCAACACATATCCAAGTCTGCTATAGCATTCTTGAAACTGGCAATAATAGAAGCATGCGAAGAATAAACTTGTTCCATAGAGGCTCTGGCATCATTTAATTCTTCACATAAAAGATTTACTTTTGGAGAAATTGCATCCGTATAGAATTCTCCATCTTTTCCTGTCAATTCTTGCAAGTCTTTGATAACTTTTTCGAGAAGTTCCAATATGATTTCATGCTTTCCCTCTAAAGCACTTTTCAAATCTGTATAGTTTTCATCATTTACTGCAATTTTATCTGCCATTTCACTACCTCCTTATATTAAACTTCTCTTATATTTAATTCTACTTTCAAGTTGTGAAATTTTATCGTCAATTTTTTCTATCTGCGTTCCCAAACTACTTACTAAATCCCCAGTTCTTTGAATAGCAGTATCATTTTCTTCTTTCGCATCGTTTATATAATTTTCCAATGCATTTGCCATTTCGCCTTCAAAAATCCCTGTCTGCTTTATTTCTTTTCCTTTCAGTTCTCCCAATTTTTCTTTCCATTCTTCGCATTCACTATTGCACTTCTTTTTAGCACTTTCTACTTTCTTCTTTGCATCTTCATATTCTTTTATCTGTTCTTCCAATACACGAATATCGCTTTTTATCCCTGCTATTCTACGTTCCTCGTTTTTCTTTTTGATATCATCCCAAAAATCTCCCATACTCTTTCCTCCTGCAAAATTTATTATTTCTACTGTGCAGTATCTGTCGGCTCTTGAGTCTGTGGTTCTTGTGTAGAAGTATTTTCCTGCACGGCACCGTCTATTTTTTCTACGGTTTCTTCCTCTTTTGGTTCATATTTATCACCAAGTTTTTCTATCTGGCTTTCCAATTCATCAAGACGCTGTTTCTTTTTGGAACCGTCTATCTTAGTATTATTTTCCAAATCATCAGCTTCTTTCATATACGCATAAATCAAAAGTTTATCATCTGACAGAGATAAGGCAATTTCCTCTGCTTTTTTCGTTTCCAGCCTTCCTATTCTTATCCAATACTCCAAAATTTTCGGATTACTACTTGTCGAAAGATTATCAATAATATTTCTCATCTCGTCTTGGCGGAAGCTTTCCATATTAGCATAAGAATAGGCTAAAATATACAGTGTGCCTTTCTCCATATCAGCTGGTTCCACCTCTCTCAAACTATCAATACAGGTTCGATAATCTTTTTGGATAAAAGCTTCATTTGCCGCCAATAATTGTCTTTGTTCTGGAACTGTTTTCAAAGATAAATATGCCGCATAGCCACCACCTATTAGTGTACCAATCAAAGTAATAATTGCTACGATTCTCCATAAAGAATAAGTAGACTTCTTTACTTTCTGCATCTGTTGTGACTGCTCTGTAACATAATCTTTTTTTACGTTACGCAAAACATCTGCAATTTCTTCAACAGTTTGGCAATTATAAATTGGTTCAAACCACTTTTCTTCCTTACAGATTTCAATTCCACTTTCTTGAATCTGTTTTACAGAATACTTACTTCCTAAAACTCCTGCCACAAAACTTTTGTAGGCATTTAAAAAATATGTATCATCCGGCTTTTCTCCACGTCCATAAATATCTCTATCTTTTAAATATAACAATCCATTTACATCGTAGTACAAATTTTCTTCTGTTAATTTCAAAAGGAAATCCGCTTGAAGTTCTTTTAACTTAGAAAAATTAATCAATATCTGATATTTCTTTTCTCGACTTTCAGATTTCACCTGAGTAAAAGGGTT
>NZ_QTZH01000123.1:0-2254 GCF_003462585.1 Ruminococcus sp. OM04-4AA
AACCTATCACTGCTTTGGTTATGCCCTCGACCTATTAGTAACAGTCAGCTCCATGTGTTACCACACTTCCACCTCTGCCCTATCTACCTCGTCGTCTTCAAGGGGTCTTACTAACTTGACGTTATGAGATATCTCATCTTGAGGGGGGCTTCACGCTTAGATGCCTTCAGCGTTTATCCCTTCCCGGCTTGGCTACTCTGCTATGCCTTTGGTAAGACAACAGATACACCAGCGGCCAGTCCATCCCGGTCCTCTCGTACTAAGGACAGCTCCTCTCAAATATCTTACGCCCACGCCGGATAGGGACCGAACTGTCTCACGACGTTCTGAACCCAGCTCGCGTACCGCTTTAATGGGCGAACAGCCCAACCCTTGGGACCTACTTCAGCCCCAGGATGCGATGAGCCGACATCGAGGTGCCAAACCACTCCGTCGATGTGAACTCTTGGGAGTGATAAGCCTGTTATCCCCAGGGTAGCTTTTATCCGTTGAGCGATGGCAATCCCACTTTATACCACCGGATCACTAAGTCCTACTTTCGTACCTGCTCCACCCGTCGGTGTCGCAGTCAAGCTCCCTTCTGCCTTTGCACTCTTCGAATGGTTTCCAACCATTCTGAGGGAACCTTTGAGCGCCTCCGATACCCTTTCGGAGCGACCGCCCCAGTCAAACTCCCCACCTGACATTGTCCCCCAGCCGGATCACGGCTGCTGGTTAGAAACCCAGTACTGCAAGGGTGGTATCCCAACATTGGCTCCATGGCAACTGGCGTTACCATTTCCTAGCCTCCCACCTATCCTGTACATGCAATACCGAATCCCAGTATCAAGCTGGAGTAAAGCTCCATGGGGTCTTTCCGTCCTGGCGCAGGTAACCAGCATCTTCACTGGTATTTCAATTTCACCGGGTGCATTGTTGAGACAGTGCCCAAATCATTACGCCTTTCGTGCGGGTCGGAACTTACCCGACAAGGAATTTCGCTACCTTAGGACCGTTATAGTTACGGCCGCCGTTTACTGGGGCTTAAGTTCAAAGCTTCGCTTGCGCTAACCTCTCCCCTTAACCTTCCAGCACCGGGCAGGCGTCAGCATATACCTCACCTTTCGGTTTTGCATAGACCTGTGTTTTTGCTAAACAGTTGCTTGGGCCAATTCTCTGCGGCCATCTTACTGGCACTCCTTCTCCCGAAGTTACGGAGTCATTTTGCCGAGTTCCTTAACAATGCTTCTCCCGTCGGCCTTAGGATTCTCTCCTCATCCACCTGTGTCGGTTTACGGTACGGGTATCCTGCAAACAATAGCGGCTTTTCTTGACAGTCAGCTCACGTGCTTCCCTACTTATTTTCAGTCCACATCACGTCTTCAGATTGCCTGGCGGATTTGCCAACCAGACTCCTACCTCGCTTGTACCGGTCTTTCCATTCCCGGCTCACGCTCTCTGCCTGTGTCCCCACAGTTCTGTTACAGGATAGTACAGGAATTTCAACCTGTTATCCATCGACTACGTCTTTCGACCTCGCCTTAGGCCCCGACTTACCCAGAGCAGATCAGCTTTACTCTGGAAACCTTAGATATTCGGCCGGAAGGATTCCCACCTTCCTCTCGCTACTCATTCCGGCATTCTCTCTTCTTAAAAGTCCACAGCTCCTTACGGTACTGCTTCGTCCCTTTAAGAATGCTCCTCTACCAATTGAATTCTCAATTCCAAAGCTTCGGCAGTGTGTTTTAGCCCCGGACATTTTCGGCGCAGGACCTCTCGACTAGTGAGCTATTACGCACTCTTTGAATGAATGGCTGCTTCTGAGCCAACATCCTAGTTGTCTTCGAAATCCCACATCCTTTTCCACTTAACACACATTTTGGGGCCTTAGCTGTTGGTCTGGGCTCTTTCCCTTTTGACCACCCAACTTATCTCGGATCGTCTGACTCCCATACATCATCTACACGGCATTCGGAGTTTGATATCCCTTAGTAAGCTTTGACGCCCCCTTAGGAATTCAGTGCTCTACCTCCGCAAGACTCGTATGAGGCTAGCCCTAAAGCTATTTCGAGGAGAACCAGCTATCTCCGGGTTCGATTGGAATTTCTCCCCTATCCACACCTCATCCCCACCCTTTTCAACGGATGTGGGTTCGGTCCTCCATTGCCTTTTACGGCAACTTCAACCTGGACATGGATAGATCACCCGGTTTCGGGTCTACTCCGACTGACTATGCGCCCTATTCAGACTTGGTTTCCCTTCGGCTCCGGACCTT
>NZ_QTZH01000124.1:0-2236 GCF_003462585.1 Ruminococcus sp. OM04-4AA
GAAAAATAAATACCTTTGAAAGAGAATATAAATATGAGTTGCCATTAGTATATAAAGAGTTTTTGTGTGAATATGATGGACTTAGTTTAGATAATGGATGTATATTTTATTCTCTTGAAGAATTGGATGATGTTAATAAGGAATTGCAAGTAGATATATACCAGCCAGATACTGTTGCTATTGGAAATGATGGCGGTGATTTGGTTTTTTTGATGAAACAGGAAAAAGAAACGAAAACTATTTATCTAGTAGATGCAGGTGATTATGATTTAGAAACTCCATATCAAATTATCCCAAATTTTAATGAATGGATGGAAAAAGGATGTGAAATCGAAGATATAGATGGGGAAGATATAAGAGGAGTTGACTATGGTGATTTATATTTAACAAAAATGCCAAAAGAAGGAGCAAAAGGGTTGGTAACAATAAAAAGAGCTTTCAATTTAGAAATGAGTACGGGAGAGCTATTGCAAAAATCTAAAAATTTGCCAACAAAATTATTATCAAATATTACAAGTTCAAAAGCAGATATAATAGCTGAGAAAATAGGCATGTCAGGACTATTTGAGATAAGATAAGAAAAATCAGTGAGATATTAGACTTGATGTAGTATCTCACTGGTTAAGTATTACCGGAAAAAATCAATAGAGTTTATAAGTAGATAGGTATAAATTTGATGAGGATAAGTATTTCAAACCACTTCAAGTTTGTCGAATTAAGAAAACCGGTATTTGTGGAGGAGGAATTCTGTAATGAGATTTTTTGAAAATACCCGTAAGCCACAAGGCTTCGGCGGAAAATTGATGACGAAGATGATGAACAGCGGTCACGCCAAATTATCGCAATGGGGATTCTCAAATATCTCCGCGAAGTCTGATGCTGAAGTTCTGGACGTCGGCTGTGGCGGCGGAGCAAATATTGCGGTCTGGCTTGATAGATGTAGAAATGGCCACGTGACAGGAATGGATTATTCTGAGGTTAGTGTGGCAGAATCTCAAAAATTGAACGCCCTCGCCATTAAACAAGGGAAATGTAATGTAGTTCAAGGAGATGTATCTGCTATACCCTTTTCTGACGCGACTTTTGATTATGTTTCTGCCTTCGAAACAGTTTACTTTTGGCCAGGATTAGTAAAATGCTTTTCCGAGGTCAACCGTGTGCTGAAAAGCGAAGGCATATTCCTGATTTGTAACGAGAGTGACGGAACGAATGCCGCAGATGAAAAATGGACAAAGATGATCAATGGTATGAAGATTTACACATCTAAACAACTTGTTGCCGCTTTGAAAGAAGCGGGTTTTACAGAGATCAAAACGTATTCAAATGTAAAAAATCATTGGATAAGTATTGTTGCAACGAAATAGCCAAATTCGGAATTTGTGGAGGTGTTGAATGAAAAGTGTATTAATGATTGGACAGTCCAACATGGCTGGACGTGGATTCATAAATGAAGTACCGATGATTTGTAATGAGAGAATCCAGATGTTAAGAAATGGAAAATGGCAAATGATGACAGAACCAATTAACTACGATCGTCCTATATCAGGAGTAAGTCTTGCGGGTTCATTTGCTGCAATGTGGTGCATGGAAAACAAAGAAGAACAAATCGGCTTGATTCCATGTGCGGAAGGTGGCAGTTCCATTGATGACTGGTCTATAGAGAAAATATTATTTAAAAATGCAATTATTCAGGCAAAATTTGCAATGCAAAATAGTAATTTGATTGCTATTCTGTGGCATCAAGGAGAAAATGATAGCTATAATGGTAACTATAAAACGTATTATGAAAAATTACATACAATTTTTGAGGCTTTAAAAAATGAACTTAATTTAGACGATGTACCGTTTATTATTGGAGGACTTGGTGACTATTTAGGAAAGATAGGCTTTGGTTTTAATTGTACAGAGTATGACTTGGTGAATAAAGAATTATTACGATATGCCAATGATCATAATCATGTATATTTTGTAACTGCCCAGGGGTTGTCAGCAAATCCAGATGGCATACATTTAAATGCTGTCTCTCAAAGAAAATTTGGGGTTCGTTATTACTATGCCTACAAAAACAAAAAGAATGTGATAACACCTTTGAAAAACGAAGAAAAATTATTAGAGTCATGTATTAATATTCCATATACTCAGAATGAAATGAAATATTTAGCTATGATGGATTTGACAATGGGAAAATGTAGTTATGAAGAGTTCATAACAAAAATGAAAAAATCTCTAACTTTCA
>NZ_QTZH01000125.1:0-2184 GCF_003462585.1 Ruminococcus sp. OM04-4AA
CACATATTCATCAAAGATAAGAAAGCAGGGTGGCAGTCCAGATAGGCGTAGTTTTCGCCTGTCTTATAGTTCGGGTGTCGCTTCATTTCCTCGCTTCGCTGTACCATGCCCTCATAAAAGGCATTGACGCAGTCTATCATTTCTTCTTTGGTATGGTAGACGTTTGGCATGACCGTTCCTAAGTCCGCAAGGTCGCTATTCTTCGGGTCTAATATGTAAAGGACAGCGTTGGTATGCAGTAAGGCTTCAATGAGCGTCAGCAGAAAATAAGTTTTACCGCCACCAGTTCCACCAGCAATCAGAGCGTGGGGGAGTGCGTCATATTCCCAGACAAGATTTTTCATCAATCTAAGACAGCCTTTTTCTGCACGTACTTCATCAATGGTAATGCGATTTGCTATCATATCATAAAGCAGGGTATATTCGATATAGCCGTCATGCAGGGTCTTGTCGGTCAGCTCACAATACAAGCCACTTTCCAATTTATCCTCTAACCGTAAAAGCTGGTCTTGATATTTCCCCAGCGTGATTTCACAGCGGATATGAAGCAGTCCCTTTTCCATTTGATAATAAATCTTTGGAAACCAGACGATTTTTTCTCTTGATCTGCTTTGCAGGTCAGTAAAAAAACCGCTGTCTTGTACGGTATCGGCTTCATACCACTTATTTTCCAGTATCATTCTTGCCAGCTTTTGACGGTGCAGGAGCTTCTTGAAACTATCGTAACAGAAGCGGTAATACAGAAAAGCGACCAATGCACAAACACCAGTCGCTATCAGTATGGTTATGAAGTTGTAAGGGGAGAGCGTCAAGCCGTTCTCTAACAAGCTGAAATGCTCCCAATCGGTACGCATGAGCTGTTTCGTATTCAGTAGCAAAAGAACCGCTACGAATACAAACAGAAGCGTCCCTATGGAAAAGTGATAGACAAGTTGCTTGTCGCTGGCTCTGATACGGTGTCCTTTGTTACAAATCTTACGCATAAATCAATCACTCCTTTCTGGATATGAAAAAAGCAGTCAATCCTAAGACTAACTGCTTTAAACTGTCTTTATTCAAAAATAAATATATCTTCTATCGGAGCTTTTACAGCTCTTGAAATATCTATTGCCAATTTAAGTGACGGATTATATTGTGCTTTTTCTAATCTCATAATAGTTTCACGACGAACACCTACAATGTCAGCGAGTTGTTCTTGTGTTAATTCTTGTGCTACACGATATTTTTTTAAATTACATACAAACTTTGCTTCCATAATTTATTCCCTTTTTTCATAACGATATAATAAATAGTTGCTAAGAAAAAGAACAAGAGCATAGATAAGTGAAACAGAAATCAGCATAAATATTGCACACCACTCAACATTACGGGAAAACATACCTATTGCCATAAGCCAGATAACTACAAATAATAGTTTAAAACCTATCTTGTAGGCTTCTAATTGTGCCTTACGTTTATTTTCTTGAAAAAGCTCGTCTTCTAAGATATGAGAAAGTTTACCTTCAAAGAAAAAACTGAAAAAACCAAAAAATATGAAAAAAGCAAAAGGAAATATTTCTCCAAATTTATAGTATGTCCAAAATCCGCCAAACCCCAGAAAACCAAACATTCCACAAAATCCCCAGTAAGGAGAAATTGTTCTTGAATATCGTTTTTCCCTGCTGTTTTTTGAAAAGACATTTTTAAAGCAGATAATTACTATATAGATAGCATATAGTGCTATTAAAGCTCCAATTACTAACATAGGAATATCCTTGTAAGAAAATACATATTCCGACATATCCATATTTTTGACCCAGCGTCCATCATTGTATAATAGGGAGTAGATTGTACCAACAATAAGCAATAAAGCACACCCTACCCCCATAAAAATAATTTTTTTAATTTGTTTCTTTGACATATTTATCTCTCCTTTCAAATGAGATGTTTTTGTATCTTTATGAGATAAATATATCACTCCGCATTGTTCGTGTCAATCAAAATTAAGACAAATACATCACTTTTATTTCTTCGGCTGTCCCTGCGGTGTAGGGTTCTGTGGGCTACCTGCGTTCTGGTTGCCTTTATTCTTCAACACAATATCCTCTGCCTTTACATACCAGTCCACATCTGCACCCGTATAGGTTTTTCTTGATACCGTATCGGCTACTGGATTGACAAGCTCCACAACTGCATTGTAAGGAA
>NZ_QTZH01000126.1:0-2140 GCF_003462585.1 Ruminococcus sp. OM04-4AA
CAAAAAATGCCACATATTCATCAAAGATAAGAAAGCAGGGTGGCAGTCCCAAATAGGCGTAGTTTTCGCCCGTCTTATAGTTCGGGTGTCGCTTCATTTCCTCGCTTCGTTGTACCATGCCCTCATAAAAGGCATTGACACAATCAATCATTTCTTCTTTGGTATGATACACATTTCCCATGACTGTTCCTAAGTCTGCTAAGTCCGCATTTTTCGGGTCTAAGATGTAAAGGACAGCGTTGGTATGCAGTAGGGCTTCAATGAGCGTCAGCAGAAAATAAGTTTTACCGCCACCCGTTCCACCAGCGATAAGGGCGTGTGGAAGTGCGTCATATTCCCAGACAAGATTTTTCATCAGTCTAAGACAGCCGTTCTCTGCCCGTACTTCATCAATGGTAATGCGGTTCGCTATCATATCATAAAGTAGGGTATATTCGATATAACCGTCATGCAGGGTCTTGTCTGTCAGCTCACAATACAAGCCACTTTCCAACTTATCCTCCAACCGTAAAAGCTGGTCTTGATATTTTCCCAGCGTAATTTCACAGCGGATATGAAGAAGTCCTTTTTCCATTTGATAATAAATCTTTGGAAACCAGACGATTTTTTCCCTTGATCTGCTTTGCAGGTCAGTAAAAAAACCGCTGTCTTGTACGGTATCGGCTTCATACCACTTATTTTCCAGTATCATTCTTGCCAGCTTTTGACGGTGCAGTAGCTTCTTGAAACTGTCGTAACAGAAGCGGTAATACCCAAAAGCGACCAATGCACAAACACCAGTCGCTATCAATATGGTTATGAAGTTGTAAGGGGAAAGCGTCAAGCCGTTTTCTAACAAGCTGAAATGCTCCCAGTCGGTACGCATGAGCTGTTTGCTATTCAGTAGCAGGAGAACTGCCACGAACACAAACAGAAGCGTCTCTATGGAAAAATGATAAACAAGGTGCTTGTCGCTGGCTCTGATACGGTGTCCTTTGTTCCAAATCATACGCATAAATCAATCACTCCTTTCTGGGTATGAAAAAAGCAGTCAATCCTAAGACTAACTGCTTTGTGTGTAGGGATATAAAATTGTAAAACTAAGATTGCATTTCAGATATGGATTTGAAACCCCTCATAGCTGAATATACCATTCCCTTGTTTTAATTTCCCTTCATTTGACAAGTTGTGAAAAGCTGTCTCTATCTTGTCAATTATAGTAACTGGAATAGATAAATGATGATGTCCTGGCAAAATTCGACTTATCTTTAAAGATTGAATTTTTCTAACAGACTTCCAAAATTCTTGTGGGTTTGTTGATGGATAAAAAGCATCAAGGCAACCGCTATATATCAAATCGCCGGAATACAGATATTTTCTATCCGCTTCATAGAAACAACAATGTCCGGGAGAATGACCGGGCGTGTGAATAACTACCAACTTTCTGTTCCCTAAGTCAATACAATCTTCATCATGTAAAATCATTTGCGGAACCCCTTGAAAAATCTGATATTTCTCTACCTTAAAATCCGAGGGGAAATCACATGGATTGCACATAATATTGTTTTTTACCACTTGCAAAGGTATAGGGAATTTGACCGATAGCCATTCTTTTTCTGCTTCATGAACTGCAATAGACCGAAAATATTTATGTCCACCGATATGATCCCAATGAACATGAGTAGTGATTACTGTAACGGGCAGTTTCGTCAATCCATCAATAACCTCTCTGATGTTGGAAACACCTAAACCTGTATCAATCAGAATGGCTCTTTTTGTCCCACACAATAGATAACAATGTGTTTCTTCCCAGTGTTTGTATTCGCTGATGACGAATGTATCTTGGTCTATTTGTTCGACGGTAAACCAACTGTCCATATACTATTCTCACTCCCTAAAAATTTTAATTTGTCGCTTTCTTCATACCCATATTATAACAGTTCCGTATATCCTCTACAACGAAAATCTATTCAGCAAGTCTATTTTTTCGGTTGTCCCTGCGGTGTATGGTTCTGTGTATTGCCTGCGTTCTGGTTGCTTTTATTCTTCAATACAATATCCTCTGCCTTTACATACCAGTCCACATCTGCACCCGTATAGGTTTTTCTTGATACCGTATCGGCTACTGGATTGACAAGCTCCACAACTGCATTGTAAGGAA
>NZ_QTZH01000127.1:0-2138 GCF_003462585.1 Ruminococcus sp. OM04-4AA
TATATGACGGAAGAAACAGCGTAACCGGAATCCTGACTGAAAATGCTAATCTGACGAACAGTTATCAGTATGATCCATACGGAAACCTTACATCAGGAACAGCAGACGGTGTCAATTACTACGGTTACAATGGGGAGTCCACAAATGTAAAAACAGGACTTCAGTATCTGCGGGCAAGATACTATAGCGTAGAGAACGGAACCTTTACAACTGAAGATAGTGATCTTGGAACGACAGAAAATCCATTAACCAGAAACCGTTATGCATATACATCCAATAATCCGGTAAACTATGATGATCCGACAGGACATTCATGGTGGAAAAAAGCAGTGAGTGCGGTGAAGAATGTTGGTAAGAAGATTGTCAATACAGCGAAGAAGGTTGTGAAAACAGTCGTCAATACGGTCAAAAAGGTAGCCAGAACTGTTACAAATGCTGTGAAGCGAACAGCAAAAACTGTAATAAATGCAGTCACACACACGAAGACATATCAATCTGTGAAAAATCGTGTTACAAGCAGTGGAACTTACCAGAAGATCGTATCAAAAGGCAGCAACTTCATCAGAAATGTAGGAAGCGGACTGCAAAAGGCTGGAAAAACATATACATCTTTCCAGTCATATGTAGCAGAACGGAGAGCAGAAATCCGTGCAGAAGTTGTTCGTCAGATGTGTACAACAGCAGACCGTATTTCAGATCAGTTAGGAAAAGTCGACTGGAATGCGGTGAAAAAAGTAGCCATTGGTATAACTGCGGTTACAGTTTCTGGTCTTGTAGTTGCTGCAACAGGCGGTTTGGCTGCAGGAGCAGTTCTGGCAGCATTGCCAGCAATGGGTGGCTTAGGAACGGCGATGGTTTCAGGAGCAGTTATTGGAGCTATTGGTGGAGCTTCATATAGTGCAGTGAATTCAGGTTTGTCTGGAAATAGTCTGAAACAAGTAGCAAAAGATACGTTAGTCGGTGGTATTGCAGGAGCAGTGACAGGTGGCGTTATGGGTGGCCTTAGTTATGGGGCTGGGAAACTTTTGAATGTAGTAAGGAGTGCAGGAAGTACCCATAATGATGGGATTGATAAATCGTTTAAAAAATTAGTTGCAGAAGTAACCGAAACAAAATTGCCAGAAGGCACTTGGGAAAAACCACCATTAGAGCGAGGAGATATTATTGACAAAGCTATGGGAAATAACTTGGGACACAATTTCCCGACCATAGATAAAGTAGAAAATGGTGTTGTGACTAGTGTTAAAAGCCGAGACTTAGGTGCAAAGACTTATCAAAATGGTAATAAATTGGAAAAGGTAATTGTCAAGGACATTAATAAAGTTTCAGGATTTATAGGAGAAACATTTAATGGTAAATTTGTTAATGCGGAAGAAATAGTGGGTAGACAATTACAAGTAGTTGTTCCAAATGTAACATTAAGCGAAGCTCAGATAAATGCAGTTAATAATGCTACAAAACATGGTATTGATAAAGGTGTTAAACTCATTATTACAGTAGGAAAATAATAGCAAAGTAAATAGCTTAAGGGGAATATTTTATTCCCCTTAAGTAATAGAGAGGAGAAAACGGATATGATTTCTGTATATTATAATCAAAAATATGGTTTCTTAATTGTGCCTAATGCCATTGAAAGGTTTATGGGATGTTATATTTCTATCGAACCTACAATTGAAATTATGGCTGAAGAAACAATAGATAAGATAGGCTGTGCAATTAGAAAAGGAATAAAAATTGCAGAAAGTTCCCCAAAAGTAGACGAATCTCAATTAAACAATTTTTGGAAACAAACAAAATATAAAAGTTTTCCAACATTTTCCAAGAATTATCAAAGAATTGATTTGAAACAAAATGGAGATGAATTAGAAATTAGAAGATGGGAACGGAATAATAGAGGGGGATATTCGCGAAAAACGGAAGAAAAAGATGAATTAGAAATTAGAAGATGGGAACGGAATAATAGAGGGGGATATTCGCGAAAAACGGAAGAAAAAGATTATATTAATTTTATAGAAATGTCGGATTATGAATTGGGCTTGTTTATAAAAAAAATGTTTGAACCATGTGAAATTAGAATTGATGAAACAGAAAGATTTCCGGCTGGCAAGAATCCCGTCAATCACTTTGCTGCGGGCTTC
>NZ_QTZH01000128.1:0-2125 GCF_003462585.1 Ruminococcus sp. OM04-4AA
AGCCGATAACTCTCTCCTCCGGAAGTCCTGACAGTTTGATTGCAACCTGTGTCAGAATATCCACAGGATTTGCTACAACCAGAAGGATTCCTCCAAAATCTCTTTTGGCAATTTCCGGAATAATGGACTTAAATATTGCCACATTCTTATTTACCAGATCAAGTCTTGTTTCTCCTGGCTTTTGCCCTGCACCTGCTGATATAATTACAATCGCAGCATCTGCCACATCATCATAATCACCAGCATATATTTTCATAGGGCTGGCAAAGGGTATTCCATGACTGATATCCATAGCCTCTCCCTCTGCCTTATTCTTATCCGCATCTATCAAGGCAATTTCAGTGAATAATCCACTCTGCATAAGCGCAAATACAGATGCTGAGCCTACGAATCCGCAGCCTATCATAACTGCCTTTTTTGAATTTGATTTTTTCTTATTCATGCAATCATCCCTTCCTTTTGTTATTCTACAATTCTTTCAAATATGTATTCATTACCTGACGAAATTTCGCCTCTGAATACATAACCAAGTCTGTTAAAACTTCTGATATCATCTGGTTTTTCTATATGATTCTCTGCCATATATCTTACCATTTCACCACGAGCCATCTTAGCATATGTGCCTTTTGTGATAAGCTTATCACCAGACTTTTCGCAAAAAGTAATAGTAATATATCTGTCTGCTGGAGTCAGATATTTTTCAATACATTTAGAGTATTCCTTTGAAGCCAGATTAATGATAATTCCGCTGTCATCCATTACTTCCCTGTAAAGCATCTCACCCCAGAACTCATACAAATTTTTATAATGCCCTATTGAAGCCTTTGCCTGCATTTCGAGTCGATATGGTGTAATACCATCCATCGGTTTTAATACCCCATAAAACGCTGACATTATTCTCAAATGTTCCTGCACATAATCAAAATGAGCATTTTCAAAAACTACAGGAGCCATATACTGATAGGCAATGCCCTCGTAAGCTAAAACAGCAGGTGTAAGTTGTTTATACAGATTCATAGAATTAATTCTCTCTATGTTCTGTGCCGCAATATTGTCATTGCACTTCCACATTTTTTGAAGTTCTTCTTCGGTTCTTCCTTTCAGCCAGCTAAGTATCTCTTCTGTTTTTTCCATGAATACCGGACATGATAATATACCTATGCTATCAGTGTCTGTTTTCATTTTTTTAGCGGGTGATAATATAATCTTCATCAGCTTAGTTCCTGCAGCATTTTTTCAGGATCATCAGCTGCTTTTACTTTATCATTAGCTTTTACTATTATCCCATGTTCATCAATAAGGTATGTTGTTCTGACCACACCCATGGATACTTTTCCGTAGTTTTTCTTTTCCTTCCATACATCATATGATTCAATAACCTTGCGCTCTGTATCTGATAAAAGCGTAAATACCAGTCCATGTTTTTCCTCAAATTTCTTATGTGATGCAACTGAATCCTTGCTTACACCAAGTACAACCGCACCTTTCTCAACAAACTGTGGGTATCTATCTGAAAATCCACAAGCCTGCTTTGTACATCCAGGTGTATTATCCCTTGGATAAAAATATAGGATTACTTTCTTTCCAAGATATTCGCTTAATTTATGTAATTCTCCATTCTGATCCGGTAATTCAAAATCCGGTGCTTTTGTTCCTACTTCTAACATTTTTATTCTCCAATCTATGCATCTTTCATTTCTTTCTTCTGACATTCCTGGCAGATGCCCTTAAAAAAAATGTCATGGCTTATATACTTCATTCCATGTGTGTCTTTTATTCTCTTCTCCATCTCTGATATAACATCCATATCAACGTCAAATATCTCTCCACACTTTACGCATTCCACATGGTAGTGATTTTCGAGTGTAAAGTCAAAGCGGTCTGAACCATCTGGAACTTCCACTTTTCTAACCTTGCCTTCTTCTACAAGAATGCCAAGATTTCTATATACAGTCCCTCTTCCGATAGATGGATATTTTTCTTTTATAAATGTATATATCTGGTCTGCTGTTACATGACTGTGCATTTCATTTACTGCATCAAGTACCATATCCTCTTTGAATTGTATTTCTAATTTTTTCAGCCTCCTTAATAGGATTTATTCTTAATTAAGATTTTATATCAT
>NZ_QTZH01000129.1:0-2078 GCF_003462585.1 Ruminococcus sp. OM04-4AA
GCCTGAGGATGACAAGACTCATCCAATCCCTGACCTGACAGGATATATCACGGAAGGACAGATCATCTTAAGCCGTGAGCTTTACAGAAAAGGAGTAACACCTCCAATTGATGTTCTTCCATCTCTGTCCCGTCTGAAAGATAAAGGAATCGGAGCAGGTAAGACAAGAGCAGATCATGCCAATACGATGAATCAGTTGTTTGCCGCTTATGCGCGTGGTAAAGATGCAAAAGAGCTGATGGTTATCCTGGGAGAGGCTGCACTGACAGAAATTGACCTGAAATATGCACGTTTCGCAGATGCATTTGAGAAAGAATATGTATCTCAGGGATATCAGACAGACCGAAGCATTGAGGAAACATTGAATATCGGATGGAAGCTGCTTCGCATGCTGCCGCGTACCGAACTCAAACGAATTGACGATAAATATCTGGATGAATATTACGACAAAGAGTAAGAACAGACAGAGTGATCGAAGATAGAAAGAGGAGGTGGCGGTATTGGCTGCGAAACAAGTGAATCCAACCCGTATGGAACTAACCCGTTTGAAGAAAAAGCGGATTACAGCCATTCGTGGTCACAAGCTTTTGAAAGATAAGCGTGATGAGCTGATGCGCCAGTATCTGGATCTTGTCCGAGAAAATATGGAAGTGAGACTTCGTGTAGAAGAAGGAATTCTCTCTGCGAACCGTAATTTTGTTATTGCCCGGGCCGGAATGTCAGAGGCAGCACTGAATACTGCATTGATGGCTCCGAAGCAGGAAGTTGGACTTATAGTTGATGAGAAGAATGTTATGAGTGTTGAGATTCCGACCTTCACATCCAAAACAAGAACAGCGGATGAAAATGATATCTATTCTTATGGATTTGCATTTACTTCCAGCGATCTTGATGGAGCAGTGAAGTCTTTATCAGATATCCTCCCAGACATGATCCGACTTGCAGAATGTGAAAAAGCATGTCAGCTGATGGCGGCAGAGATTGAGAAGACAAGACGTCGTGTAAATGCACTGGAGCATGTTATCATTCCAGAGACAGAGGAAAGTATCAAATACATTACGATGAAACTGGATGAGAATGAGCGTAGTACACAGATTCGACTGATGAAAGTGAAAGATATGATGCTCGAAGAGGCGCATCATTACAAAGAAAAAGAGGCGTAACTATTAAAAATAAAAAAGAACATGACCAGAGAATAAAAGCTTCTGTTTAAGAAGTCTTGAAACTGTGGTGCATGTTCTTTTTCATGTTTACATCTAAAAATGCAAGCATTTTACATCTTTTTTTGAAATTTTGCTTGGCTCTGAACAGTTACAAATGCAAAACATTATACAAGAATTTTGGATTGCAGAAGATCTGTTAAAAGTTGTCTTGCTCCGGCCTGAACCTGTTCTAACGGTACTTTTGATGTATAAGACTCACTGATAAATCCGAACAGACCAAAGCAGATGAATCCGGCAATCTGTCTTGCAGAATATTTTAAAGAATAAGAAGCCTTCAGCTTATCTGTATGAGATTCTACCGTGTCTAAAAGGATCCGATAAAATCGAAAAGCCAGGTAAGGATTTGTTTCCGGTACGACATGCTGGAAAAAATCATAACGTTCATAGTAAAGAGACAAAATACTGTCCAAAACGTTCAGATATCCCTGTGTGAGATTGTTTTCAGGATTGTTTTCCTCTTGTCTGCGATGGTATCCCTCTTTTCCAATAATCAGCATATCATTGAAAATGTCGTCAAGGAGGGCAAATTTATCTTTATAATGTGTGTAGAAAGTGATCCGGCTGACATTGGCAATCTTACATAATTCCGTGATTGAAATCACATCAAAAGCCTGTGTGGTTAAAAGATCCAAAAGAGCAGACTTTAAAGCACATTTTGTTTTGGTGATACGCTTATCCTCCATTGCGGATATTCTCCTTCTATGTTCTATAGCAGATCATACGAATGCTGTGATTGCTTATCTGTAAAATTATTGTAACTGTTCAGAGCCAACCTCCAAAATGCTACGCATTTCGTCGGTGTGGCGTATCCGCCAAATAAAATTTCAAAAACAGTCTTAAAAATGCAAGCATTTT
>NZ_QTZH01000013.1:0-66457 GCF_003462585.1 Ruminococcus sp. OM04-4AA
GGAGCATATCAAACAATACAATGCTTCCAAATGCGACATGGCTGCATAAAATACTGTACATCCAACGAATCAATATCTTTCAAAAGAACGATATTTTCACCAAGGGGGATGTCTACCCTTTTTTAGCCAGAAAATAAGAGCAATTTTTTCATTTAACTATTGACATTTATTAGCTGGACTTCATACTGCTCTCTGAGAGCATCCATAAAATTTTGTTTCCCAATAAGGACGTGGTATCTTCCCACGAACTGCCACATATCCTTCCTTTGCCAGTTCATCATTAAGCTGCTTCAGAATGGAATATGCCTTACTGCGTTTTACACCTAATTCTTCCATGACATCATCAACAATCATCATATAATTAGTTCTCATATTGTCCTTCTTTCCAGTTACTTTTGTGACTCTTTTGATGTTTTTTACTGCAATTTACTTTTGTGACTTTGTCAATAACCTTTTGCGAATTTTATTTTTATATTCCGTTCTACATTTTCATACTCTGCGAAAATCACCCTCTTTCGTATCATTCACTTTTGTGCTAGAATAGAATCACAAATATTATTAAGGAAACAGCATTATGGTAGGTAAAAAAATCCGGGCATACCGGGAATTCAGAGGGTACAGTCAGATACAGTTAGCCGAGCTGTCCGGCATTAACGTAGGTACGATCAGAAAATATGAACTGGGAATCCGGAATCCAAAACCGGATCAGTTAGAAAAGATAGCAACTGCACTGGGATTAAATGTTAGTGTTTTTCTGGATTTTAATATTGAAACAGTCGGAGATGTGCTCTCCCTGTTGTTTTCTATTGATAATTCAGTGAACCTCTCACTTGCAGAAACACCTGATCAGAAGGTTTCACTGACGTTCGATAATCCTACAATGTAGGACTTTTTCTGGAAATGGTGTCAATTTAAAAATGTCTATGAAAAGGAAAAAGCTGAAATATTAGCTATTGAAGATGAAGATAAAAGACAGGAAGAAATGGGTAAGCTGAACGCTACCCAGGAAGAATGGAAACTGCGTGCCATGGGAACTACGATAGGTTGTCATACTATCGTTAAAAAGGTACCGAGGGCAATACTATCAAGGCATATTCTTTAACTTAATATAAAATGTTTGAAAGGAACGAATACCATGAAAAAAATAAATAACAATGAAATTATAAACTTTTTAAATTCTAAATGGCAAGGAAGTACTTGTCCAATGTGTCATGCTGGAAATTGGAATGTCAGTAATAAAGTTTTTGAACTTCGTGAATTTAACAATGGAGATTTGGTTATTGGCGGTCCCTCAAGTGCTATCACTCCCGTTGTGCCTGTCACCTGTTCGAATTGTGGCAATACAATTTTTATCAATGTTTTATCAACTGGATTGTTAAAGGAGTAGTCAATGTCCGAAATTCATACTAATGATTCAAAAATAATTTCTGAAACCAATAATACATTTTTACACTCAAAAGAGAAAAAATCACAAATAACTATTGCTGACGATACATGGCTACCAGACAAAGCCAAAAACAATTATCACACTCAAAGACTCAAACAGTCAAAGTGGGCATTTTGGCTTAGCTTTTGGGGTGCTATTGCCGGATTTGCTGTTTTAATTATTACAACTTTTATATATATTGCTTCAGATAATCCTTCTGCTGTTGGATATATTTCTGGTATTATTATTGAAGCAACATCTGCTCTATTTTTCACATTGTCTAATAAAGCAAATGAAAAAATATCTGAGTTTTTCGACAAACTCACTTTAGATTCAAATACAACACACGCAATGCATATGACGAAAGAAATTTCCAATTCTGATGTAAGAGATCAACTACTTGTAAAGCTTTCATTACATCTTGCTGGAATTAATGAAGACAAAATTTGTAAACAAACCATCGAAATTTGTACTAACTCGCAGAATGAATCTTCAAATCAAGCTGATTAACTACATATTTTGTTATCATTCTGTTATCACAAACGGTTGTCAGGATACTCTCCCGGCAACCGTTTTTCTATACTGTTCGTTATTCTTTACTGCTCTTTTTACATATTTCCAGGTAACAGAAAAACCCGTAGAACCGAAGTTCTACGGGTATCTTACGTTTGGACACAACGTTATCTTGCGATAACAAATCTATATTCAGATTGTATTACTCGATGATTGTAGCAACACTTCCTGATCCTACAGTACGTCCACCTTCACGGTTTACACCTCCATCATTCCGGACATAATACATCCACCGGAAGCGCCTTTTTGTTTCAATTCTTCCCACTGTTTTTCATCAAACTTGATTCCACCAATCGCATATACCGGAACATTCACCGTACTGCAGACATCTTTTAAGAATCCAAGCCCTCTCGGTGCCAGGCCTTTCTTGCAATCTGTAACATAAATATGTCCTGCTGTCATGTAAGACACACCAAGTCTTTCTGCTTCCTTTGCATCTTCCACTGAATGAACGGAAGTACCGATTCTTTGAAATTGTTCTTTCACACCTTCCGGAAGTTTCCTTAATTCCGGCAATGGCAGATGTACAGATGTACATTCCAATTCCAGTGCTGTTTTCCAGAACTTATGTAAAATACACGGAATCTCATACTTCTTGCAAACAGACAGAACTTCTTCTGACAGAATCCGATATTCCTCTTCTGACAGATCTTTTTCACGCAAAATAATTGCCTGCGGTTTCATCTGACAAACCCGTTCAATCTGCTCCAAAAATGGTCTTTCGCACAGTTTTCTATTACTGACAGCTATAATTTTCAAATCTATCTCCGATAAATCGCATTTCATCTTACACATAAATATAATCACTCATAACCGGCTGGAGATTATTTTTCAATAATGCATCATAAACCTCATCTACCGAACGTTCATCTGAAATCTCAAACTGGTCATCGCCCTTATCCTCGATATCATCCACATGGCTTCCAATTCCTGTGCTTACCCCTGCTGAAATCTTAGTTGCTGCAATATTTACAAGATTATCTCTGACACGCGCACACTCTCTTGTTGAAACTGTAATGCTTGCAAATGGCATAAACAGACGATATGCACAGACAACCTGCAGAAGCTGTGGCTCATGAACATCCATCGGATTGATTCTGTCATTATTGATGATTGGGCGAAGTCTTGGGCAGGAAAATGCGATTTCTGCATGTGGATATTTTCTCTGTAACAGATATGCGTGATATCCTGTTGCAAAAGCATCTTTTCTAAAATCATCCAGTCCTAAAAGCGCACCGAATCCGACTCCTCGCATACCACCTTTCACTGCTCTCTCCTGTGCATTGACACGGTATGGGAAGATTCTTTTATGTCCTGCCAGATGAAGCGTCTCGTACTTATCTGAATTATATGTTTCCTGGAATACTGTTACATAGTCAGCTCCACATTCATGCAGATACGCATACTCATCTGAATTGACCGGATAGATTTCCAGACCGATCACTTTGAAATACTTTCTTGCAATCTTGCATGCCTCTCCAATATACTCTACTGTAGATTTGTTGCGGCTTTCCCCTGTCAGGATCAGGATTTCCTGTAATCCTGTCTCTGCGATTGCTGCCATTTCTTTCTCAATCTCTTCTGCATTCAATTGCGCACGGTTGATCTTATTGTGACAGTTAAATCCACAATAAATACAATAGTTTTCACAATAGTTTGCAATATAAATCGGTGTGAACATATAAACACTGTTTCCAAAATGTTTTCTTGTCTCTGTCTGGGCTGCCTGGGCGATTTCTTCCAAAAATGGAAGGGCTGCCGGTGATAACAATGCTTTAAAATCTTCCGGAGTACGTTCCGAATGTGCAAGTGCATTTTTCACATCTGCTGCCGTATATTTACTATAATCATAGGCTTCCATTGCCTCGATCACCTGAGCCATGATTTCTGATCCGATATCCTCCATTCCCGGAAGATAAGTCATATGATCGATTCTGTTTTTCTTCTGATCTTCCAGTATTTCTTCACTTAAAATACTTTCATTAACATGTGTATCATTCATCTCAACTGCCTCCTAGTCTTCCAGAAATCCTGTCAATGGTGAAGATGCACTTGCACCTCGTTCAATTGTTCTTCCAAGACCTGAAAGATAAGCACTTCTTCCTGCTTCAATTGCTTTCTTGAATGCCTCAGCCATCTCCTCGACATTTCCTGCTGTTGCGATTGCTGTATTCGCCATAACAGCTGTTGCTCCCATTTCCATTGCCTCGCATGCCTGAGATGGACGTCCGATTCCTGCATCTACAATAATCGGCAGATCAATCTCATCAATCAAAATCTGGATGAAGTCTTTTGTACAAAGTCCTTTGTTAGAACCAATCGGTGCCCCAAGTGGCATTACACAGGCAGCCCCTGCATTCACCAGATCTCTTGCCGCATTCAGATCCGGATACATATATGGCATAACTACAAAGCCTTCTTTTGCAAGAATTTCTGTTGCCTTGATTGTCTCATAGTTGTCTGGGAGAAGATATTTGGAATCTCTGACAACTTCGATTTTTACAAAGTTACCACAACCAACTTCTCTGGAAAGTCTTGCAATACGAACTGCTTCCTCTGCATTTCTTGCTCCGGAAGTATTCGGAAGAAGTGTTACATTTTCCGGAATATAATCCAAAATATTCGCAAGTCCTCCTTCATTCGCACGGCGAAGCGCGAGTGTAATGATCTGCGCTCCTGCTTTTTCTACACATGCTTTTACAAGATCAAGTGAAAATTTTCCTGATCCAAGAATAAAACGTGAACTAAATTCTTTTCCTCCAAGTGTAAATGTATCTTTCTGATTCATAACTTAAATCCTTCTTTCTTTTTTATTCATTTAGATGTCTTTCTATACATCCTCTTCTCCAAGAAGCAAACGCGTGATCATATTTGCTTCATGCCCTGCACAGATTGCAACTCGTGGAGCCATTAATCCATTCCCATAAGTCGGCTCTGTCACACGATCTCCACATAAATAAAAGTTCTTCATCATTCTCTTAGTACTGATTATATTGCTGCTTTCATAGCCTGCCATACCTGTTGCAGACACAAGCTTCTTCTCCGGAAAATGCTCCAGAATTCCATTCACCAGCATTGCTTTTGCTACCGGATTATCAAATGCTTCACAGACAATCTGTGCATCTGCAAACAGCTCTTTCAGATTTGCTTCCGTCACCTTCACACAATCCGTACGGATATCCAGATATGGATTGATCTTTAAAAGCAGTGACTTTAGCGCATCGGTCTTATACATTCCGATATGCTCCATGAAATACTGCTGCCGATTCAAATTGGTAATATCCACCACATCAAAATCAATCAGATGCAGATGCCCTACTCCAATTCGTGCAAGTGAATACGCTACATTGGAACCTAGTCCACCAAGTCCGGCAATCGTCACCTGACCGACTGATAAAAGCTTCTGTTTTTCCGGCGAATGGCGTTCATTCAGCGCTGTTTCGATTTCTTCTTTGCTTAATATTCTTTCTGATGCCATCTGATATCAGCCTCCTCCTACAAATGTCACAACCTCCAGACGGTCACCGTCTTTGAGCATTGTCTCTGAATAGCTGTATTTCGGAAGAATCTCTTCGTTCATTTCAACTGCGATTCTATTAATCTGGTAATTGTTCTGCTCCAGATAATCCGCAACACTCATTTCAGATGTCAGCTGGATCTGCTTTCCATTTACTGTAATCATAACTACTCCTTTCCGGATAATTGAAAAAAGAGTTCATGAAAGAAATGTACCCGTGGTGGTGCACCCCTTCATGAACTCTCGCTCAATCTCAACTTATCCGATCTTCAATTGTCAATTTTGTCTGATTAAAAAAGAGAGATACCAACAAATGTATCTCTCTAAAGTACTGCTTTATACATTCCTACGTTGGCATTATCCAAATCAGGTTATGGGTCGAAGTTCTCAACTTCCTCTCAGCCTGGTACACAAGCTCCCCGTGTTTTCTTCACATGATTAGTATAAAAGCTTGTCTGATAGATGTCAACCGTTTTTTCTCCATCTGATACAAGATCTTTTCCGTTACTGTTCACACAATGTGCGACCAGCAACGCATCTCGCCATTTTAAATTGCCTTTGGCGATGGGGCGAGATGCATTCAAGCCAAAACATCCATCCTCCGTGTCAATCAGCGGAGTGATTGACACGGGAGTGAACAGTAACTCTTTTCCACAATGTGCCAGTCCAACATAACACACTTCTCCGGTCATTTCTGCGTCATATTGTTTTTCTTTTATCTGTTCCAGTGCCTTTTCTGCAAGCTTTTCTAAATCGTCTTTTTCATCTTTGGTATACTTGAATTCCAAAATTAAATTTGGATATCTGTCATGTTTTGCATAAAGACAGATATCACTTCTGCCTTCTCCGGTTTCCCGATTGCTTTTGATATCATAATCCTTTCTAAGAAATGCACACATTCCAAGCGTCATCATATGGTAACTATTCTCATCTTTCAGGTCATGATAAGATGGCAATTCCAAAAGAACTCTCTGATACTCTTCTGCAAAACGTTCCATATCCTTTCTTTTAAGAGCATTTAACATCTTCTCCATATGTCTCTCATCGATTTTCAGATGACATGCTGTTAATTCTTTGAATACTTTCCACACTTCCAGATTAGGAACCCGAAGTCGGTAATAGTCCTCTTCGATTTCTTTTGTAATTGTTACAATTCCGGCATTTACAAGAAGTCCCCATAGATTTGCTTCGTCCATTTTTTCATAATAAGCCATTGAAAAATCTACTGTCACTTCTACTTCACCTTCTGTGACCAAGGCCTCATATTCTTTCTCAAAAGACCTTCCCTGTACTTCAAGTGCATTACGTAAAATACTGTTCTCGCTTGTATTAACCCAATAAGATTCCATCCTTCTTCTTGCCGCATAACACGATATTGACCATGGATTATATACATCTGTACTGCCAAAATGATATCCATCGTACATCTTTTTCAGCTCATCTGAAAATTCTGCTTTACAATAAGCAAGCAGCTCTTTTACTTCTTGCTCTGTAAAACCAAAACAGTCATCATAATCTTCGTCCTGCACTGTGCAGACAACTAAATTATTGAGACCCGAAAATATATTTTCCTTCGCAATTCTCTGAATTCCTGTCAGAATTGCCTTTTGAAGATAATCGTTGCCTTTCAGGGACGTTGCCAGAAAACGATTCAACATGGCTCTTACTTCATCATAATATCCTTCGGAATTTGCAGACATAAACGGAGTATCATATTCATCTAACAGCAAAAATACTTTTTCTCCATAATACGTACTCAGTGTCTGACAAAGAACAGCAATTGAACGAATTACATGATTTTCTATTTCTTTTCCGATGCATTCCTGATATAAACTGTTATAAATCATATTGAATTCTTTTACCTGGAATTCTGACAGTCTTCCATCATTAAGTATCTGATAAAAGCGCTCATACTCCGCACGTACAGTATCTTTCAATGCATAACAAAGAGATTCTGCATCCCCCGCTTTCACGTTAAGGAAAGACAAAAATACAACAGGATATCGATTCAGCTCCTTGTAGTGGACAGATTTTGTAATCTTTGTTCCACAAAATAAATCGGAGGAATCTTTTGTACAGTCAAGAAATTCTGCCAACATTGACATATTAAGTGTCTTACCGAACCTTCTCGGTCTTGTAATTAATGTAATCTGATACCAGGATTCTAAAAACTGTTCAATAAACTGTGTTTTATCCACATAATAGGCTTGTTTTTCACGCAAATCACGAAAGTCCTGTACTCCTATTGCAAGTTTAGGTTTTTCCTCTTGTATCCTAGATACATTGTACAGACTGCTGTCTTCCTTTACCACGTCACAACTTGCAACATAAGTTGGTTTTCTTCCAAATAATTCATCTAAGGAACAGGCTAACACCTCACTTATTCGTTCCAGTACTTCAAAGTCCGGTGTCCGGTTTCCATTCTCATAATTGGTATAAGTCGATCTGGAAATCCCCAGTTTTTCTGCCATCTGCGCCTGAGTGTAGACCCTGGATTTACGTAATTTTGTCAAATACTCGTTAAATTTTGTTTTCATAGAATCACCGCTTTTTTTCTTTTAGTATACGCTTTTATGTTTCATTTTGCAACATTCTTTTTTATTTATATACAAAGAAGGACAGAAAGGTTTCGCTTTGTTAACCTTTCTGTCCTTTTTAAATAGTTGCTATCTTATTTTCCTTACAGCATAGCTCCGAAATCTGTTACGATTGCCTGTCCTGTAATCGCCTTTGATTCATCGCTTGCAAAGAACAGGATTACATTTGCTACATCTTCTGCTGTACAAGATGGTGTTCTAAGATTACTGTGTGTTGACATTGCACCGATCATATCCGGGTCAAGTGATGCCGGATTTGTTCCTGATGTCATTGGTGTAATGATATTTCCCGGGCAGATTGCATTACAACGGATTCCTGTTGCCTGGAAACGAAGTGCTGTATGCTTTGTCACTCCTACGATTGCTGCTTTAGATGCTACATAAGCAGCTCCGCCACATCCTTTCACTCCAGCGATAGAAGCAACATTTACGATAGATGCTCCTGCCTGCATCTTCTGTGATGCAGCACGCATGCAACGCATAGTTCCTTTTTCGTTCGTCTCTATGATACGATCAAGATCTTCGTCTGAGATCGATCGATTGGTTTCAGTCCTTCCTCAAGATTCCTGCATTATTCACAAGAATGTCTACCTTGCCATATTTCTCGATCACGAGATCCATCAGTCGCTCCGGATCTCCCTTCTTTGAGATATCTGTTGAAACAGCGAAAACTTCTCCTCCTGCTGCCTTAATCTCTTCTGCTACTTTCTCCAGTGCAGCCTCTCTTCTCGCTGTGATAACAACAGTTGCGCCCTCTTTTGCGAACATCTTTGCTGTTGCTTCTCCAACTCCTGAGTTACCTCCTGTAATAATAGCTACTTTACCTTTCAAACGATCCATTTCAAAGATCCTCCTTTGTTGTTATAGGTAAAATTATACAATTCTTCTTTCAGTATTTCAATCTATTTATCTATATTTTACATTTTGTTTTATGCTTTATATTTCATCCAAACAAATTCATAGCCTTTCAAAACTGGATCTTTCACTTCTACAATTTCACCATTCACCAGATTTCTAAAAATGCCTTCCTCCTGCATCCACGCAGTCTGTTCATTTTCGCTGAAATTAAACAGTGCAATAAATCGTTCTCCCTTATACTCTCTAAGGATTCCTAAAATACTATCATTGTGAACATCATAAGTATATACTTCCGCTTCCTGGGAAAAGACATTTTCCTGTCTTCGGATCTGTTCCAATCGGTTCAACATCTGAAATAATTGTCCCTGTACAGTAGAAAGATCTTTCCTCTTATCCGCAAGTATCCACTGAAATATTCCTCGGTGGAGATACCGTGAATCAGATACTTTTTCAGCATCTTCTTTATAGCTATAATCATTCACCTGTCCTAACTCATCCCCGCTGTAAAGCATCGGGATTCCTGACTGTGTCAACATGTAAGCGTGGAGCATGAGATCTTCTTGAATTGCCGTCTGCATTTTTTCTGCATTTCCTTCAAATCCTGCTGCTTCAATTCCACACATGGATGCTGTTGTTCCACAAAATCGTGCATCTTGAGTTACAGGATCATCGTTATATAGCTCTCCACGGCTGATGCTGTCTGCTATCTTTCCTGTAAAATAATCATTGAGGTAACGCTTGTGGGAAGGCTCTTCCATTCCCCATTGTTTCATTGTATCAAAATCAAGCCCCCACCCGATATCATCGTGACAACGAAGGTAATTCAAAAATGTATATTGCTTTGGCAGACGGCTAACTATATCCATCTGTTTCTTCAAAAGCCGGATGTCTCTTGTCGCAATACTATTCCAGGTCGTCGCCATTGTTGTCACATTATAGAGCATATGACATTCCGGTTTTTCAACTGTACCAAAGTACGGCACCACCTTTTCCGGCTCCATAACCACTTCGCCAAGAAGTATCACGCTTGGGCAGACAATTTCCGCAATCATACGCATCATTCTTACAATTGTATGTACTTCTTTCAGATTACGACAGCTTGTTCCAAGTTCTTTCCAGATATAAGGAACTGCATCGATACGGATAATATCCATTCCCTGATTCGCAAGAAAAAGGAAGTTATACATCATCTCATTAAATACTCTTGGATTACGATAATTCAAATCCCACTGATATGGATAAAACGTCGTAAGCACATAATGTCCGATTTCCGGAAGCCATGTAAAGTTTCCAGGTGCTGTTGTAGGAAAGACCTGTGGAACGGTTTCTTCATATCTTGCCGGAATATCACCGTTATCATAGAAGAAATAACGGCTCATGTACTCTCCTTCACCTGCTCTGGCACGTTTTGCCCACTCATGTTCCTCAGAAGTATGATTCATCACGAAATCCATGCATACATTCATACCATTTTCATGACATTTTTCTGTCAATCTGGCAAGATCTTTCATTGTACCGAGATCCGGTCTTACTTTCCGAAAATCTGCCACGGCATATCCGCCGTCTGATTTTCCTTTCGGAGTATCCAGAAAAGGCATAAGATGAAGACAATTTACATTACACTCTTTCAGATAAGCTAACTTTTTTTCTACACCTTTCAGATTACCGGCAAAGTTGTCAATGTACAACATCATGCCAAGCATTTCTTTTTCCTTAAACCAGTCAGGATTCTTTTCTTTCTTAATATCTCTTTTTTTCAACTCTGTGCTACGCTTCAAGTAGTACTCATGCATCTGCTCACAAAGTTCTGCATACATTGCATCATTTCCATACAACTCCATGTAAAGCCAGCGTAATTCATCCTGATGTTTTTCCATACGCTGTGCAAAGATTTTTTCTGTATTATTCACATTCTTCACCATTTTCTGTTCCATCGTCAACTAATTTATTTTACTCTTTCACAAAACAATACTGATATGCCTGATATTCGCCTGGCTCTATCGGAAGCGGCATGCCGCCATACATAAGTGCAGCTCCGGTGTATCTTTTTCCACTCTTTTCTTCTCGATATACAGCTGTTTCTTCAAGCCCTTGAAGTTTTACATAATTTACTGTCATATTTCCATGAATCACCTGCATAACTATATTTAAAAGAACTTTACTTTGTTCTTTCTCATCTGTATGCACAAACTCCCATGCACAGATTTCTTCTGTTGTCGGATCTGAGAGACGATAGTACAGTCCATTCTGAATGATCGGCGCATAGCTCTTATATTCTGCGATTTGCTCTCTGATCTCCTGCTTTTCTTCTTCAGAAAGTTTCATAAGATTCAGCTCATACCCAAAAGTTCCGGACATTGCAACAACACCTCTTGTATGAAGTGGGGTCTTTCTTCCCGTCTGATGATTCGGCACTGCTGACACGTGAGAACCTACTACCGATACCGGATAACTAAAGGATGTTCCATACTGAATCCGTAATCTGTCAATTGCATCCGTATTATCACTACACCAGATCTGCGGAGTGTAATACATCATACCGGCATCAAATCTTCCACCTCCACCGCTGCAGCCTTCGATCAGCAGATTCGGATATCTCTGCACAAGACGTTCCAGAAAATCATATAGTCCCAATACATAATCATGTAACACTCTTCCCTGATCTCTTGTTACAGAAGAATAAACATCCATCAGGCTTCGGTTCATATCCCATTTTACATATTCGATATTACCCTGATCCAACACCTTGCAAATCTGATCATAAATTTCATCTACAACTTCTTTTCTTGAAAAATCCAATACAAGCTGATTTCTGCTTCTGACCGGATTTCTGCCCGGAACCGTCAATGCCCAATCCGGGTGTTTCCGATAAAGATCACTGTCTTCTGAAACCATTTCCGGCTCGATCCAGATACCAAACTTCACACCCAAATCATTAATTCTCTTGATCAGATTTCCAAGTGTGCCACCAAGTTTCTTCTCATTCACAAACCAGTCACCCAGTCCGCTGTTATCGTCATCACGTTTTCCAAACCAGCCGTCATCCATAACAAGCATGTCAATATTGACTTCCTTCGCCGCTTTGGCAAGCTCATAGATCGTATCTCCGGTAAAATCGAAATAAGCTGCTTCCCAGCTATTGATCAAGATTGGACGAATTTCTTCTTTATATTTGCCTCTGCAGATATGTTGTCTGATACAATGATGCAGATTCTGAGACAAACGATTCATCCTTCTGAGGAATAGGATAAAATCACTTCCGGAGCCTGGAACATTTCTCCTGCTTCCAACGGATAGCGAAAAGCTTCTTCCTGAAGTCCTAGCATCATTCTTGTCTGGTTTAACTGATCTTTCAACACTTCTCCCTGGAAACATCCACTGTATACAAAGGACATTGCATAACAATTTCCTTTGTCTTCTGTCGTTTCTTTTTCTGCAAGGATCATCATCGGATTGTACTGATGACTGGAGGTTCCTCTGACACTTCCGATTTTCTGTGTTCCATGCACAACCGGAACTCTCTGAACATTTCGCTCCATCGCATGTCTACCATAAAATGTTAGAAGCTCATAATCTCCGTAAAGGAAATCCAGACTTGCTGACTCAATTTTGTTTAAATAGATTTTGCCACTGCTTTCATTTTTCACACACACACTTCTTGTAATAATATCCTGTGCGGGAAGCACTCCATAAAGAAGCACCACCTTAACTCCCGTCACCGGATCTTCCATTAAGATTTCCAGTGTCTGTGCTTCCTGCTCACTTGCATAAACTGCCGGAAGTCCTTCCAGATTATATTTTCCATCAAAGATTTTATGACTCTTGTAACGAAGGTCGCAGCTCATACTTCCATCTGCATTTTCTACTGCAAATGCTGTACTTCTGAAATCCCCGTTCCCGTAACAAGGAAATTCCTGTGGAAGTGTATCCATTGAATACGTACGATCTTCTCCTGCATCATATGGATTTCCCGAAAATCCCCTGTCATAATATGTCAGAAGATAGTCCATACATCCATCGGTTTTCTTCCCGTAATATAGATGTAACAAAAATCCATAGCGATCCACCTGCATCTGATATGTTGTATTTTTTGTCTGTAAAGTAAATGTTCTGTCTTTCTCGCAATATATAATTCCCATATCTAAATACTCCTGTTTTCCATTTTAGCGAAGCAAGATCTGCATTACTGTCTGTTCTCGCTTCGCTATCTTTTACTTTTTATTATTTCACTGCTCCATTAACAACTCCGTTGAGGATATGCTTCTGACAGATCAGATAGAAGATCAGAATCGGAAGCAATGCCAACAGATAGGAGGCAAATGCCAGATTATAATTTGTTCCAAACTGTGTCTGGAAGTTTAACTGTGCCAGCGGAAGTGTATTTCCGCTTCCTGAACCGGACATGATGACGAGTGGTGTCATTACATCGTTCCATGTACCAAGTGCTGTCAGAACTGCAACTGTCGCATGCATTGGTTTCATGATTGGGAAAACAATCTTCCAATATGTTTTCCATGTACTCGCACCATCCACACAGGCTGCTTCTTCCAATGCCAACGGGATATTTGTAAGATATCCGGAATAAAGCAGTACATTCATTGGCATATAAAATACAACGTACAGAATAATAACTCCTGCTCTGTTTGCCAGTCCCATCTGCGCCGTCTGTTTTACAACAGGCATCATCAGAATTGCAAATGGCACAAACATTCCGCTGACAACATAGAAATAAATGAATTTGTAAAATTTACTCTTCTTATTTCTTCCGATTGCATACCCCAACAGTGAATGAATCAGAATTGAAAGGACAACTGTTACAAGTGTAATAAATACACTGTTTCCGAGAGAATGCCAGAAATCTGTCACTCTCATTGCCTCAGCAAAATTATCAAGGCTCAAATGACTTGGCAAGGAAAGGATTCCGCTGATACTATTCGTCATCTCAGAAGGCTTCTTCAGTGCAATTACGATTGTCATATACAGTGGAAAAGCAACCGTAATCAGACCAAGTAAAAGTAAAATCGTTACAGGCCAGTTTACTCGTTCTTTTATTTTCATTTTTTCCATTACAGCTGTTCCTCCTTTTTCCCTGTGATTGTCATCTGTAATACAGAAATTACAACAATAACGATAAAGAATATCACTGCGTTTGCACTCTGGAATCCAAACTGACCGCCACTCATACCATTGTTATAAATCAGATAAGAAATGGATTCTGTACTCTGTGCCGGACCTCCTTTGGTCAACGCCATGATCTGATCAAATACCATCAGGAAGTTTTTCACACAGAGTACCATATTTATGCTAAAGAATGGAATAATGAGAGGGAATGTCAGATGTCTGAACTTATTCCATCCTGTTGCACCGTCAATCGCTCCTGCTTCGTAAACATCCTCCGGAACTGTCTGCAGTCCTGAAATATAAATAATTGTATTCATCGCGATCGACTGCCATGCACATACGATTACAACTGCGATCCATGCCAGTTTTGTACTGGACAGCATACTGGAAGAAAGGGGCTTGCTTCCAAGCATTTCTCCGAAAGCCGGAAGAATGTATGTAAAAAAGTAATTGAAAATGTATCCTACAACCAACGCTCCGAGAACATTTGGAATAAAGTAGGCACCACGAAACGCACTCTTGAATTTAATCTTACTATTCAGTCCGAGTGCAAGGATCAAACTGATTACATTTGTCACAATCGTAGCTACAATTGCAAGTTTAAATGTAAACAGATAAGAACCTCCGACTCTGCTGTCTGTAAAAAGATCCTGATAATTTCTAAGTCCTACCCAGTCAAAGCTTCCATAACCTTTGAAATTCGTAAAACTGTAAATCACACCTTTGATCAGTGGCAATGTATTAAAACAGAAAAACAGTGCCACAATCGGAATTGTAATCAGAAGAAAGGTCATTTTTCTTCCACTCATTGATTTCTTTCCCATGCTTGAATTCCCCTTCCTTAATCTTCGTCCGCATGCTCTTTCTCGTAATCTTCCACTTTGCGGATGATATCACGGTTATATCTCTTCCAGTCTGTATCAAACTTTGTTAAGAATGCATCCACATCCCCTTTCATAAGAAATGTCTGAATCTGTGCATCTACTGACATCTCTGAAGGATAGTAATGATCCTGGTAATCTGCCATTCTTCCTTCTTCTATGAAAGATTTCACTCCATCAAGTGTTGAAGCAAGTTCAAAATCTCCTTCCTTACAAGGAACCGCTTTCTGTTCATCCAGATAACTCTGTACATTTTCATCTTTCAAAAGGAAATCAAGCACTTCATACGCTGCCTCTTTGTTCTCGCAATCTTTCATAACACTGAACTGAAGATCCACACCGGAGTTCAGCTTGTTCTCTGATGCATCATTATTAGCCGGCATTACAAAGGAATCGATATCCATATCTGGATTTACTGTCTGAATCTGTGGGATTGCATAACTTCCGATCGTGTACATTGCAGATTCTCCGTTTGCAAATGCTGTACAAGCTCCATTGTAATCATAAGCGAAAGGATCTTTCGGTCCATATGCAAGCAGTGCCTTTGTCTTTTCTGCTACTTCTCTATATTCATCTGAAAATGTTGTCTCTCCTTTGTTCACCTGGCTGCAGACATCTGCCGGTGCAAGATCAACGGCGATCGCATTCCACGGTGCAAGACAAGTCCATGTATCTTTAAAACCAAAATACAATGGCTGGATTCCTTCACTCTGGATCTGTTCACAGAGGGCTATAAATTCATCCCAGGTTTCCGGAATTTCCCAGCCATATTCCTCAAACATTGCTCTGTTGTACAGAACTCCTGCTGCATTTGCCACATATGGAACGGCATACACGCCATCCTCCGGTACAAATTCAAGCGCTTTGTCTATATCCAGGTAAGCCTGTTTAATAGAGTCCAGGCCTTCATAATCTGAAATATCCATCAACATATCAGAATCAATAAAGTTAGAGAAATTGACATCTCCACCGATTCCGATAATATCCGGAGCATCTTCTCTAATAAAACGTGTTTTAAGTACTGTCATTGCATCATTTGGAGATTCGATCGTCAAATGAATATCATCATGAGTTGCATTGAATTCTTCTTCAATCTTTTCAAAGGTTTTTACTGCCTCCGGTTTATACTGTACAAGCTCGATTTCTATCTTTCCGCTATTTTCACTCTTCTGTCCGCAACCTCCGAGTACCATTGCCGAAGTCATACAAAGCATCAATCCCATGCAAATGATTCGATTGCTCTTCTTATACATTTCCTTACTCCTTCCTTCTACCATACACCTTTCATTTTGACACATTCCGGAATATTTTTGTCTCTTTATTCGGGTTTTCTATTTGATAAATAAATTCTAACATATCTTTATGCGACTATAAATATCTGTATTTTTTTATGTTTTATAGCAAAATGCAATTTTCTCTCTCATATATTGAAGTTATCTAGCATTTTGATATATAATGATATCAGAGGTGATTTAAATGAGCGATTTACTTTTTTCTGTATTTCCAAATGAAAATTTTGTTGATCTTGGATTATATCAATATGGATGGGAACAATGTGCACCGGCACATTCTTTTGGTCCTGCCGCAAGAAATCATTACCTTTTCCATTATGTAATTTCCGGAACAGGAACATTACTTGCAAATGATGAAAACGGAAACACCATCACTTGGCAGGTAAAAAGCGGACAGGGCTTCATGCTTTTCCCCGGACAGGTCAATACTTATATTGCTGATTCTAAACTTCCGTGGGAATATACGTGGGTAGAATTCGACGGTCTTCGTGCCCGTGAGATTGTTACAACCGCAGGACTGAGCTTGAACCAGCCTGTTTATCATGCAAGTTCAAAAGAACTTCGCAATCAGATGATGGGAGAGATGCTTTATCTCAGCAGGCATTCGGAAGAGTCCCCTTTTCATCTGATTGGACATCTCTATTTATTTTTAGATTATTTCATGCGTTCTGCTGCGACAGTTCATGTAAAGCAAAACGGAAGTATCCGGGATTTTTATATTAAAGAAGCTCTTTCTTATATAGAACAGAATTTTCAGAATGATATTTCTGTAGAAGATATTTCCGCATTCTGCGGATTGAATCGAAGTTATTTTGGGAAAATCTTTCATGACACGATTGGACGTTCTCCGCAGGAATTCCTGATCAGTTATCGTATGACCAAGGCTGCAGAGCTTTTGAAGATCACTTCACTCTCGATCGCAGATATTGGAAATGCCGTCGGATATCCGAATCAGCTGCATTTTTCACGTGCATTCAAAAATGTCTATGGGATATCCCCAAGAAATTGGAGAATTGAAAATAAGATTGAATAATAGGGACTGTGGTTTTCTCCACAGTCCCTTAATAAATCACATTATCCTATTAACATCTCCTGTTCAATTTCCATTTCACTTTCCAGGATACATTGCTTCAACGCTTCCAATTTACCGGCATTTAATGCCTCTAACTTTTTCTGCTTTCCGCTGCTTAGCTTAATTCCTTTTCCATTTTCCAGCGCTGCCTTATAAGAGGGCTCGTCCATCTTCCATGGAATCAGATTTGGGAAAATATTATTCTCATTGTATAAAAAGATCTGTATTCCACCGTAATCCATATCTCCCCAGTGATAACACTGGATTTCTTCCGGTGCTGTCTTCATTAACATTTGCAAAAAGCGGACTTCTTTGGGCGAAAAGTAGCCATGACAAAAGAGATACAAAATTTTTGGATCATATTCCATACTTTCATAATTCGCTTTATTCTCAATCACAATGATTTTTTCAACACTATTTCGTAAAGTTGGAATAGCATGCTCTAATGTCTGTGCATTAATTACTGTTCCATAATAATTCGAAGAAGTGTCAATTTTCTTCTCGCTCGCTATGCCATTTCGATCTGTCAGGCAATACTCCACGGCACCTTTCCATTCTAATGTCTGAGAATAACTCAATATTCCATGTGTTGCTAGTATCTCATCATCTGACATGCCCTCTTCATATTGCGGAGAGTATTTCAAAGCTTCAATGACTGCACCTTGATAAATGCGTTCGAAAACTTTAGATGGTGTGATATCATTTTTCTTTTCAAATACTTTAGAGCTGAACACACGCTTCCATTCCGGTTCTTTCAGATGAGCTAATGCTTTCAGGCATTTAAGAAATTCTTCATCCTCCGCTTTGGATAACTCTTTCGTATTTCCTTTATTCAGCTGTTCTAACACATGATCACAATAAGCGCTTAGACAGCTTTCGGATACATCCACCTGCAGTTTGCATATTCTTGAAATTGCCTGTAACTGGCGTTCTCTTGGATCCATGATTCCAATCAGCTCACATAATCTTGGAATCACTTCTACCCGATAATCAATCCTCGTAATATCTGTATTCATTTCTCTCCAGTCAAAATGCAGATATTCTTTTCCGCCTAATGCTGGAATTCGTTCCAAAACTTTTGCCTGTCTGACCAGTTCCTCTCTGCCACCTACTGTTTTCAAAAGATTCCCATCCACCTTTGGATGTTTCATTCCTGAGAGATTTCCTATGCGATAGTCCTTTGTATTCGTCTTATTAATCAGCCATTTTGCCAACGGCATATTCTTTTTATTCAATTCCATATTTTATCCTTCGATTTTCATCAGCACTAATCTGTGAGCAGTCTATCAAGCAACATCTGCCTATTATTTATGAACATTTCCGTTATCTGATAGCTCTCTGTTTCTTCATATTCGCATAAATGAATTCGCCCATTATCAAAACAATAGATGTCTGCGTCTGGTATACCTAATAGAATAGGCGAATGGGTAACTATAAAAAACTGTGCTCCTTCTTTTGCAAATCGGTATATTTGCATTAACAATGTAAGCTGTCTTTGGGGTGATAATGCAGCTTCTGGTTCATCAAAAAGATACAGGCCATTTGAATGCAAATTATTCTGTGCTAATGCAAGAAAACTTTCTCCATGTGACTTTTCATGGTATTTAGCGGAAGGGTGCTTTAAATCTGCATATTCTTCTTCCTGCGTTGCAACATTATAAAAACTTTCAGCTCTAAGAAAATATCCCCACTTTTCCTTACGATAACCTTTTGAAATTCTTATTGCATCATATAATTCTGAATGTGTATCATGAGTAGAAAAAATATAATTCTTTGTTCCACCCTCCGGATTAAAACCATGTGCCACAGCAAGTGCTTCCAACAAAGTCGATTTACCACTGCCATTTTCTCCCACAAAAAAAGTTATCGCTTTATTAAAATCGAGTTTCTCAACACCTTTAAAAGCCTCAATTTTCTTTAAATAGCTGTCATTATCAATTCTATCCCAATCGAATATTACTCCGTGTATAAATTGATCATTCATTTTAAACCTCTATTCTTCTATTTTCATCATAACCTTACATTTCTTTTTATAGCATGCGATTCTATTCCTTATTTCCCTCAACCATATCCAGGTAATCACCTTTATCAATGTGCATCATAGATACCTGATTCTGATGTCTTCGGAAACCGTATACACAGTCTACATTTCGAATCAACGACTGCAGACGTTCATCCGGTACACATACGATCAGCTGAAGCTCCAGCTCTCTCGCATAATGAAGACACACTTCGCTTCGCTCCTTATCCATCTTAGAAAATGCTTCATCAAGAAGCACCAGACGGATCTTAGAATCACGATTTGTCTGCTGCATATAGAGCATCGCAAAGCCTGCAAGCAGTGCAACATATTTCGGGTTCTGTCCCTCTCCTCCGGAGTCACGGCCTGCCATATCATCGACTGCATTTTTGCGGATATTTCCATTCTCATCTTCCACCTTTTCATACATACTGAAAGTCAGATAATTACGGTAATCTACATACTGCTCCATCTGCTGACGATACTGGCTTAAGGATCTTGCATCTTCCTCCTTCGGAGGCATGAACTTCTCAGTCAGACGCTTGATATCTTCTTCATACTTCTGATAAAACTCATCCTCGCCAAGACTTAACTGACCTTCAAATCCGTAGTCATCGAACACTTTGCTGTCTAGTTCAGGTGCTGTAAGCATCTCATAGAACTGTCCGTTTTCATTCTGAGCCGGTATGATATCAATCTGGTAAATACTATCTGAGAACTTGATCTTCGCAAGCAGACGGTTGATCTCTTTTTTATGTCTGTAAGCTGCCTTGATTTCACCATGAATGGAAGCAATCACATTTTCACGCAATGTATAGTAAACCAGATTATACTGCTTATCGAATTCTTCCTTGTACTTCGGTTCGAAATCTTTCCTGCACTGATTTAGCACTTTGTCATACACATCATTTTCATGTTCTATTCCTGTAAAACCATAGACCGGATAAGCATTATTGAACTTATTTCTACTTCTTTGCAGTTCTTCTCTCTCCGCCTCTTCCAACGTTTCCAAAGCATCCTTTTCTTTTGTCTTGTCTCTCTTATAAGCTGCTTCGCTCTGTACTTTTAACGCATCTGTTACTTCATTCTGAAGCTGTTCGTTGACAACAAATCCCTCTGTCAGGAAGTTTATCTTTTCTGAAAATGATTTGATATTACTCTCGATTTGTCCCTGTGTCTTCGCATACTGTACTACTTCACTTTGAATGCCATCAAGAATCTCTGCATTTTTCTTAAGCAACTCCAGTAATTCCTGCTTTTTCTTCTTCAATTCGACGGTCCGGTCGCCTCGTTTCAATTCTTCTACTTCCAGACGTAATTTTTCCTGTTTCTCGTAATAATCCTGAAGCTGTCCTGCTGCTTTTGAAAGATGTAAGATCTGTTCTGTGCTCTGGTTCAGACACTCGAATTTCTGTGCTGCACGCAGTGCCATCTCAACACGGCAGTCCTCTTCCACTTCCTGTTTCAGCTTCGCTGCTTCTTCTTCCAACTCAAGAAGTTTCGCCTTTGACACTTTCGTTCCGATACAGGCATATTTCTCATAATCATTCTTTCTTAAATGTCTGAAAATGTAATTGCTGTAGGAATAACAGTCCTTTGTGACACCATCTCTCGTCTCATGAAGTTCTTCCACCGTCTCACATTTCTTAATGCGGCCTAAGTATCGCTTCAGACAAGTATCTACATAAGCTTCCTCTGCGCGCACACACTCGTACAGTGTATTCTCATCTGCCTTCGGCTTGTCTCTCACGATTGCCGCAGTATCCATGAGTTCGACATCCTCGATCCCCTTCATCTGCTTCATTTTGCGAAATGCTTTCGCAGCATCTAACGTATATTCAGGTGCTGTCACCAGACTGTGTTTCACACGTCCCATACGTCCTTCGATTGCATTTTTCCACTCTTCATCCGTAATATCAAACAAGTCCGCAAAGATATTTACATGGATCGTTCTTCCATACTGAGTACTAAGTATATTCTGTAATTCCTGTCTTGCACGCTTCAATTCCGCACGATATGGTTTTCTGTCATTTTTGAGGTCTTCTACCATCTCCCGCTTCTCTTGAAGTTCTTTCTGATTCTCACGAATTCTTTCGCGGACATCACCTAATTCTGTATTGATGTTGTCGAGTGCATCACTTAAATATTGCTTTAGCTTTTCAATCGAATCTTCACTCACAACACCCTCTCGGATATCATCAATTCTATGCAGCGCCTGATTGCTCACATAAGCACTGACTTCATCGTCTTCCTCCCAGGCTGAAAGACCTTTTACGATATCTCTCCATTGTTCTGAATTCGTTGCCAGGAGCTGGATCGTATTTTCAATCTCCTTTAGCTCCTTCTCTTTCTGTCCATAATCGCTGGCTTTGAGTTCTGCCTCGACTTCTACCTGCTCTTTCGTATAAGCATCTTTCTCTGCTAAATAAGATTTTCTCTTCTCTTCTTTTTCCTCAATCTTCTTGAGAATATCCTGCAGATCATCCTCTTTCGATTGCAAATGTGCTTTACAATTTTCTATTTCAATATATTTTAAGATCTGTTCCACATAGATCTTATCAGCTCTTGCTTTCTGCAAGGCTAGATTATGCTGACTGATCTCGTCAAGCATTTTAATTCTCTGCTCCAGATCTTCTACGCGTTCCTTGATCTCACGGTAAGCGCCAAGCTGATCACTGATTGTTGCAACTGTGTCTTCCTTGCTCTTTGGGAACATATAATCTTTGATAAACTGTCCCGTTCCGTTCGTCATACGAAGTGCGATCGCGCTTTTCTCCATTGTCATCATACGGCCCGGCTCTACATAACCAAAGATTGCATCATAAACCGTTTTCAAATACGCTTCTTTCGATGGATATACACGGTTCACATCTCCGCGACCTCTGTTGTCAGCCGATTCTATCCTTGCTTCTACCAATTTTTTAAGTTTCGCGATTGTATACGGAACACCTTCTTCTGTCAAATATTCATCCTCCGGAATCTTTCCGGAATGACTGAAGAAACAATATTTCCTGATGTCTGTATCTGCCTTTCCAACCTCAAATGAAACACCAATACAAGTATGTGTATTCTTTCCTGTATCCTTAATCTCCAAGACGATCTGAGAACAGAAGTCCTGGTCTTCTCGGTTAAAGGAACCGTCTTTCTGCGCTCCTCTAAGATAACTTAGAACACTACGCCTGTTCTTCGCGTCATCCGCCGCTTTATTCAAGAATGTGGAAGATATACTTCCATATAAAACAACCTGGATCGCATCCATAACAGTAGACTTACCAGATCCACTTTTCCCACTGAAAAGATTCACATACTCATGGAACTCCATCACTTTGTGACTGATACCGCCCCAGTTATTCATTAACATTCTAGTAAATATTTTCTTCGACTGTTTCTCTTTCATCTTCCACACCTCCCTCTGCTTCTTCCTGGATTTCCTGTTCAAAAACTTCTTCTGTAATCTCTTCCTCCGCGTACTGATCTTCCTGATATTCTTTGATCAACGCAGTAATATCCATACTTCCACAATATAGATTGATCGTGCTGTAGATATAAATCGGAGTCTCATCCTCAACATTCTGGATTGCTCCCGGCACTTCAATGATCTGATGCTTACTCATCACATATAAAGCTTCTTTCCACTCACCCATCGTAAGCTTATAATTAATCAGATTCGTATTCTTTCCATATTCACGAATCTCCGCCAGATTCGTCACTGTAGCTTTCAAGCCTTCTCCTAAAATCTTATCTCTGTAAATTAATTTAACAAGTAAGATTACTTTTGTAACGGTGGCATTTATCTTTTCTATCGCGATTCCATCTCCATGTAAACGGTAAATGTGTTCCTGTGGGTCATGCACTAATTCACAGCTTAAAACAGACAGATAGTCTTCAATAAACTTTCTGTGTCTTGTACAGATCTCATAATGCAGATTGTCTCTTGGGACAAGTGTTACAGGATCATATTTCATCTGTAAAATACATGTCTGTCTGAATAATGCAGCAATTGTTTTCTTCAGGTTATCAGCTTCTGTCACTGACAATTCTTCCATATAATTAACCATCTGATTCTACTCCCTCTATCGTAAGTTTTGAAAATCGGAAACCAGCCTCATTCTCCATCTCCTGCGCCACTTCAATCTGTGCCTTACTGTCCGCAGATTCTGTTGCATGCTGCCATACCATAAATAACTTCTCCAAATCTTCTATTGATTTTACAGTATCTTTTGTCACTGTGAATTTTCCATTCTGTTCATTTTTCTTTCGGAAATCTCTGATCTCTTTCTGCGTATACAGTGGTTCCAGGACAAATTCTGTCATATTCTCTTCCTGTGATTTCTCAGGTGTTACCGCCTGTGGAGTGAACTTTTCCTTCTGATTTTCACGTCTTTGATACAGACTCTTCTCTGTCATAATCTTATATGGCTCCGAAAACCTAAGTTTTGAAGACAACTTATCCAGAATCTCTTCCGACTTGCCACTTTCATTGATCAGATTAATCAGTGCGACTGTCTGATCTTCTTCCATTACACCTTCCATCATAATGTACCGGATTCTTGCTGCGGCACGGCTTGCAAATACTGTCTTTTGTTCAATCAGCTTATTATATCTGCGCTCAATCGCATCAAACTCTCTCGAAATCTTATAGAGCATATCTGTCGCCTCTTCACAGATCTCGATCATTCTTCGCAGACGATAAGATTTTCTCGTATTTTCCTCTTCGCTTAAGAGTTCTGTTTCAAATGAGTATTTTCTTGCTTCTGTCTTTTCCAGATTTTCTTCGATCAACTCTTTTACAGCTTCTTTGTATCGATAAAAGCTGTCTGTTGTAGTCAATATCGCATATTTTTTGCTATCACTGTTATTGATCTCTTTCACAAGTACTTCCTGGATTCCTCGAAAACTTCTCTGCTTTGACAGTTCATCGAAATAACCTCGCATTCCCTCCTGCATGTTCGCGAGCATCTGTAGAAGTGCTCTTGATGTATGAAGCGCACTTTTTAAAATCTCATTATTCTTCTCTTTGTCTAAACTGTAGGTATAGAGATGACTGTATACCGTAAGCACACTCTCTCGTTCCTTACCGTCATTTTCACTGTATAATTTCTGAAATAATTCTACAAACAGCTGACTGTATTCCGGAAATGAAACGACATAACTATTCAACGTTTCATCATAATCCCTTCTAAGCCATCCCCAGTCTTCAAAATGCTTCAGACTGACTGATGCCATGTTGGCTCTGGTAATCAGTTCTCCTTCTTCATCGACTCTTGCCTCACTCCAGTCCAGTGCCATCTTCGCCAGTCGTTCATTCATGATCATCTGACACTCTCGTTCCGTAAGCCCGAGAAGAGAATAAGACTGACTGCTCTCCTCATAAAGCGCTACCAGAAACTGCATATAGAATTCCATATATTTACTTCCAAATATTTTATATAGATCCTTTGGAACTTTTTCGACCAGTTTCATGTTTTTTCTTATGTCTCCTTTTTATTCCTATTAAAGTTTCTTTTACATCTTTTTCGTTTCTTACAACATCTTCTCTGCTTCAAAAAACTGAGAAAAATGTGCAATGACCGGACATTTTCCCTTCTCTGTCTGAAGCCACTCGATCTCATTCACATTTTCCTTCGGCCGATACAAGATCACCGGCATTCCTATATTCTGTGCTCCTGTCACATCATGTGCGATGCTGTCTCCGATAAAGATACTTTCTTCCACCATCACTCCTGCTTTTTCAACACAGAGATCAAAAAGTTTTCGATGCGGTTTTTCCTCGCCAGACTCTTCACTTGTCACAATTCCATCAATATACTTACCTAATCCAAGCTTTAATATCTTCCGATACTGGACGTCTGAAGTCATATTGGATCCTATACCGATATAAATGCCTCGCTGTTTCAATTCTTTCATCAACTCTTCAATTCCAGGAGATGGAATAATCTGATCGATCAATGTGTCCCAGTACAGATTATACATCTCATACGCATATGGGAAAACTGGCTTTCCAAGTGTCTCCAGCATACACTGAAATCTCACCAGGCGATTATGGTTCACCGCATAATCTCTTCCGGCTCTGTCATCTGCCTTCACTCTTGCCTCGGCAACATATTTCTCCAAGTCTTCTTTTGCTATGCCTAAGTTCTCATATGCCCATTCTTTCATCACCGACATCGTATTATTATGCGCTCCAATATAATCATAAATGGTGTCATCTATATCAAAAAATACTGCTTTCATCATCCTAATGTCTCCTGTCTCTGCCTTGCCTTTTCTACTTCGTTCATTATACCATGTTTTTTCAAAAGAAAAAGAGTTTCGCAAATGACTTTTCCTCTCCATCTGCGAAACTCTTACTACTGATAATCAGCTCTTACTCTGACTTTTCTTCTTCCACCGTTTCTTGTGGCTGTATTTCCGTTGTCTGTGTTTCCGGTTCTTTGACTGCTTCCGACTCTGCTGCCTGTGTCTCTGTCGGCTTCATCAGGATTCTTCCGGACTCCTGCTCTTCTTTCTTCTCTCCATCTGCTTCTTCCGGTTCAGGGATTCCCTTCACTTCACGGAAGATCTTCATGAATTCCTTACCTGTGATCGTCTCTTTCTCGATCAGGAAGGCTGCAATCTTATCAAGAGCATCTCTATTTGCGCTCAAGAGGCGTTTTGCTTCTTCATAAGAAGCTTTGAGCATCTTCATGATCTCTTCATCGATCTCCGCTGCTGTCGCTTCACCACAGTTACGGACTGCACGACCATCTAAGTACCGGCTCTGAACAGATTCAAGTCCCATCAGACCGAAGCGCTCTGACATACCATACTGTGTGATCATTGCTCTGGCGATCTTCGTTGCCTGCTCGATATCATTCGATGCACCTGTCGTAACAGTGTCAAATACAATCTCTTCTGCTGCACGTCCACCGAGTGCAACAACGATCATTGCTTCAAGCTCTTTCTTCGTATTTAAGAACTTCTCTTCCTCCGGTGTCTGCATTACATAACCGAGTGCTCCCATTGTTCTAGGAACGATTGTGATCTTCTGTACCGGTTCTGTATTCTTCTGAAGTGCTGTGACAAGCGCATGTCCAACCTCATGGTAAGATACGATTCTTCGCTCTTCTGCACTCATGATACGGTCTTTCTTCTCTTTACCTACAAGTACAACTTCCACTGCCTCAAAGAGGTCTTTCTGGCTGACAACCTGTCTGCCATGCTTAACTGCAGTGATTGCAGCCTCATTGATCATATTGGCAAGATCTGATCCAACTGCTCCTGAAGTTGCAAGCGCAATCTCTTCCAGATTGACTGTCTCATCCATCTTAACATCCTTCGCATGAACCTTAAGAATCTCGACACGACCTTTCAGATCCGGCTTATCTACTATGATACGGCGATCGAAACGTCCCGGTCTCAACAGCGCCGGATCAAGTATCTCCGGACGGTTTGTTGCTGCAAGAACAAGTAGTCCCTTATTCGTATCGAATCCATCCATCTCTGCAAGAAGCTGGTTTAATGTCTGCTCACGCTCGTCATTACCGCCACCGCCAAGTGCGCTGTCACGGCTCTTACCGATTGCATCGATCTCATCGATAAATACAATACATGGAGCCATCTGCTGTGCCTGTTTGAACAGGTCACGCACACGGGAAGCACCTACACCGACATACATCTCTACGAATGCAGATCCTGACAAGGAGAAAAACGGAACCTTCGCCTCTCCTGCAACTGCTTTCGCAAGAAGTGTCTTACCTGTTCCCGGAGGTCCTACAAGAAGTGCTCCCTTCGGAAGCTTCGCTCCGATACCTGTATATTTTCCAGGATTATGCAGGAAATCAACAACTTCCTGCAAGGACTCCTTCGCTTCATCTTCACCTGCAACATCTAAGAATGTCACACCTGTCTGCTTCTCCATATACATCTTGGCATTGCTCTTGCCGATTCCCATCATGCCGCCGCCCTTAGACATCTTCTTCATAAGGAAATTAAACATGAATACAAGAAGTACGATCGGAAGGATCACTGTGATGAAGATATCCATGATCAGTGAACTTGCCGTATCCGGAATCTGGGATTTAAACTCTACCCCTGCCTTATCTAAACGCTTTACAAGTGTGTCATCTGATACATTTCCTGTGTAATAATCCGGTTCCTTGCTCTTGGAGCTCCCCTGCATCTGACTGATCTGGCCAAGCAGACTGTCCATAACATTTTCCTGATCTTCGCTTTCCTTAGAATCTGAACTATCACTCTGGTCTGCAGAAGCTTTCTCATTATCCTTTACTTCTGTAAGTTTTCCCTCTGCCTTTTCCTTTCTGGCGTCATCTGTCAAAACGATATTAATCCTTGAATTGGTAAATGTAACAGACTCTACTTTTCCATTATCAACTAATTTCAGAAATTTATCATAGCTGATCTCAGAAGCGCTTCCGCCCTGCATCATAGAATATAGGCCCATAACAACAAAAGTAACCAACAAGGTAGTGAACAAAATAATTCCCCAACCCTGTCGGTTCTTGTTCGGTCCATTGTTTTTATTGTTATTCTCCATTGTCTTCCTCCAAAACTTGAATAGTGGTTATTTTCTCATCTGCATTTCACATCATCATGTGTAAAAAATAACTACTTCTTACCATTATAAATAGTGGATTTCCATAAATCAATAAAAAGATTATGAAAATATTGTAAAAACGTGCCATTTCATAGTATACTAGAAAAGTAATGCCTGTTTAGAACAGGTCTATCTGTTAACAGTTTTAATAACAGTTCGGCAAATTTTATAATAAGGAAGAGAAAAAGATGAAAATTGGATTTGACAATGACAAATATTTGAAAATGCAATCCGAACATATCCGCGAACGTATCGGAAAATTCGGTGGCAAGCTCTACCTTGAGTTCGGTGGCAAGCTTTTTGATGACTATCATGCATCCCGTGTACTTCCGGGATTTGAGCCTGACAGCAAGCTGCGTCTCTTAAAGGAACTCAGTGACCAGGCTGAGATCGTCTTTGCAATCAGTGCAAAAGACATTGAGAAGAATAAGATCCGTGGAGATCTTGGTATCACTTATGATTCTGATGTAATCCGTCTGATCGGTACTTACCGTGAGCAGGGACTTTTCGTAGGAAGTGTTGTGATCACACAGTTCTCCGGACAGGAAAGTGCACTTCTGTTCAAGAACCGCCTTGAGAATCTTGGAATCTCTGTATACATTCATTACAACATTCCGGGATATCCATCCAACATTCCGCTGATTGTCAGCGAGAACGGTTACGGAAAGAACGATTATATCGAGACTTCACATCCACTTGTTATTGTAACAGCTCCGGGACCTGGAAGTGGAAAGATGGCTGTCTGCCTGTCTCAGTTATATCAGGAGCACCAGCGCGGAATCGAAGCCGGATATGCGAAGTTCGAAACATTCCCTATCTGGAATCTGCCACTGAAACACCCGGTAAACCTCGCTTACGAGGCTGCTACAGCTGACCTTAATGATGTAAATATGATCGACCCATATCATCTTGAAGCTTATGGTGTAACAACTGTAAACTATAACCGTGACGTGGAGATCTTCCCTGTTCTGAATACAATCTTCGAGAAGATCTACGGTTCCAGCCCATACAAATCACCTACAGACATGGGGGTAAATATGGCCGGAAATTGTATCTGTGATGATGAGGCCTGCCGCGAAGCTTCTCGCCAGGAGATCATCCGACGCTACTATGCAGCACTCAATGCGCTTCTGAAAGGTGATGCTTCTGAGAAAGAAGCTGAGAAAATCGAGCTTCTTATGAATATGGAAGGGATCACTGTTTCTGACCGAAAAGTTGCTGTCAAGGCACTGGAGCGTGCTCAGGAAACAGGTGGACCTGCCGCCGCACTGGAACTTGAAGACGGACGCATCATTACCGGAAAAACTTCCAACCTGCTCGGTGCGAGTGCTGCCCTTCTTGTAAATGTACTGAAAGAGCTGGCCGGCATCGATCATAATGTCCATATCATCTCTCCGGAGGCGATTGAACCAATCCAAAAACTGAAAGTAGATTACTTGAACAGCAAGAACCCTCGTCTTCATACAGATGAAATCCTGATCGCACTTTCCGCAAGTGCTGCTGTCAATCCAATCGCTGAGCTTGCGCTCTCCCAGCTTCCGAAACTGAAAGGTTGCCAGGCTCATACTTCTGTAATGCTTTCAAGTGTTGATATCAAGACATTTAAAAAGCTTGGAGTACAGCTCACAAGTGAAGCTGTGAACGAACATCAGATTTTAAGCTAAAGACAAATCCTTTCCAATACAGAAAGATATCATAAAAACCTCTCTGCAGTTTCAGGTATATCCACCTGCTGTCTGAGAGGTTTTTTCTGCATTTCTCCCATTTTACAAGGTTTTTTCGCCTTTGCTTCTTTACATCACCTCGTCAAAAAAGCTTCACCCCATCTTTTTTATATGTTTTTATCAAAAAAGTATTGTAATTTTTTTCTGAATAGGTGTATACTTGGAAAGTATTTTTTTTGATAACAACTATTCACGGAGGAGGAAAGACACTATGGCAGTAAAATATGTATTTGTTACAGGCGGAGTTGTATCCGGTCTTGGAAAAGGAATTACAGCTGCATCTTTGGGACGACTTTTGAAAGCGCGTGGTTACACTGTGACTATGCAGAAATTCGATCCTTACATCAATATTGACCCAGGTACAATGAACCCGGTACAGCACGGAGAGGTTTTCGTTACGGATGACGGTGCAGAAACTGACCTTGACCTTGGTCATTACGAAAGATTTATCGATGAAAGCCTGACAAAGAATTCCAATGTTACAACAGGAAAGATCTACTGGTCCGTTCTTCAGAAAGAACGCCGCGGAGATTTTGGCGGAGGAACTGTTCAGGTAATCCCTCATATTACAAATGAGATCAAGAGCCGTTTTTACCGTAATCCGGCTGCAACAGATACTGAGATTGCTATCATCGAAGTCGGCGGTACAGTAGGTGATATTGAAAGCCAGCCTTTCCTTGAATCCATCCGTCAGTTTCAACATGAGCGCGGAGCAGAAAATGTTATTCTGATCCATGTTACTCTGATTCCTTATTTAAGAGCATCTCAGGAAATGAAGACAAAACCGACACAGGCAAGTGTAAAAGAACTTCAGGGAATGGGAATCCAGCCGGATATCATTGTCTGCCGTTCCGAATATCCACTGGATGATGCGATGAGAAACAAGATTTCTCTGTTCTGTAATCTCCCGGCTGACCATGTACTTCAGAACCTGGATGTAGAATATCTCTATGAGGCCCCACTTGCCATGGAGAAAGAGCATCTTGCACAGGTTGTATGTGAATCTCTGCATCTTGACTGCCCGGAACCAGATCTTGCTGACTGGACTGATATGGTTGAAAACCTTCGTCATCCAACTCAGGAAGTTACTGTCGCACTGGTTGGAAAATATATCCAGCTTCATGACGCATACATCAGTGTTGTAGAGGCATTAAAGCACGGCGGAATCTACACACACACAACAGTGAATATCAAATGGATCGATTCCGAAACTGTAACAGAAGAAAATGCTGAAGAACTCTTCTCTGACGTAAGCGGTATCCTTGTTCCGGGTGGATTTGGCCACCGCGGTGTAGAAGGAAAGATCACAGCGATCAAATACGCCCGTACACACAACGTTCCGTTCCTTGGTCTCTGCCTTGGTATGCAGCTGTCTATCGTTGAATTTGCAAGAAATGTCATCGGTTACAAAGATGCACACAGCATGGAGCTCAATCCGGATACAACACATCCGGTCATCCATATCATGTCTGATCAGATTGGTATTGAAGATATTGGTGGTACTTTAAGACTTGGTTCTTATCCATGTGTGCTGAAAGACAACTCTCTTGCTTATAAACTGTATGGAAAGAAAGAGATTGAAGAGCGTCACCGTCATCGCTATGAAGTAAACAATGACTACCGTGAAGTTCTTGAAGAAAACGGAATGTCCCTTTGCGGACTTTCACCGGACAGCCGTATTGTAGAGATGGTTGAGATTCCGTCTCATCCATGGTTTATCGCAACTCAGGCGCATCCAGAGCTGAAATCCAGACCAAACAGACCGCATCCACTGTTCAAGGGATTCGTTGAAGCTGCACTGGAGAATCAGAAAGAGAAAAATAAATAGCAAATTTTAAAAGTCACACTCTAAAGTGGACTCAAAAAAGGATTTGATCGTATCTGGCAAAACCCAGATGAATCAAATCCTTTTTCTATCTGACAGGTTCTTAAATTCCTGTCCTTCACTTATTATCAGCAGTTTTCTTTTTCTCTGCTCTCTTTTTCATGATCAGCTCTTCAATCTTACATCCTGCCCAGCCCGAGAATAGTCCGACGATCAATCCTCCGAGAACGTCGGTCGGATAATGTACCCCTACATATAATCTCGATAATGCGATCAAAGTAGCCAATACCATTGCCGCAGTTCTCCATTTCTTCGGAAACACTTCCTTGCACTTGTAGATTGCAAATGCTGATGCAAAGGATGCACATGTATGACCGGAAGGGAAAGAAAAATCCTTCTGTTTCTCAATCATAAGTTCTAATTCCTGTATCACTTCATACGGCCTTATTCTGGCAACCACATTCTTTATCGCCACATTTGTGATCAGTGTTCCTATAATAAGTGCCAACGCTGATGCAAGCCCGGCCTTCCTTGTCTTCTTAGGAATCAGTAGAACAATCGTTAGAAGAATCCAGAAGATTCCAAAATCTCCAAGATGCGTGATCCCTTTCCAGAACCAGTCCATCCAGTCATGACGGATATATTCTTGAATAAAAAGCAGAATGTTCTGATCTAATTGTAAAATAGCGTCCATTTCTTTTTGTCACCTCATTCAAATCATTTGTAGCTTCTCAAAAACAATTCCTTCACTACAGATTCATATACTACACATTTCTCACATTTCTTGATCTTCTTGAAATACTTTCTTCCATCTGTAAAGATTGGGTGAAGATAGAACCACATTTCTTTCATCTTATAAAGAACCGTCCGGTCTCCTGACATTTCTTCACAATATGCCGCATAGAGAAGATCATGGAATTTCTTTAGTTCTTCTATCGTTGCGGCACTTCCGCCTTTTAGCTTTCTTCCCAGTGCCGGATCAGCCAGCACACCGCGTCCCATCATCACCGTATCCGTCTGCGGAAATCTTGTTTTCAACTGTTCCATATCTTCCACGGTACAGATATCCCCATTGTAACAAAGCGGATGTTGACTATGTTCCACTGCCCATGCATATGTATCAAGCTTGGGTGTGTTCTTATAGAACTCTTTCTGCACGCGCGGATGAATGATCAGCTCCTTCAGCGGATATTTATTATAGATAGGAAGGATTGTCTCGAATTCCTCCGGATCTTCCATTCCGATTCTTGTTTTGATTGAGATTTCCAGATTACATTTCTCAAAAACCGCATCCAGAAATCGATCCAACTTCTGTGGCTCATCCAAAAATCCCGCTCCTCTTCCCTTCGTCACAACAGTTCTAGACGGACATCCAAGATTCAGATTCACTTCCTTATATCCATAATCTCCAAGCTTCTTTGCTGTGCATAAGAAATCTTCCACATTATTTGTAAGGATCTGCGGCACGGCATACATTCCCTGATTATGCTCCGGCATCACATCCTTCTTCTCTCTTGTGCTGAAATGTCCTTTCTGATTCGGACTGATAAATGGAATAAAATACTTATCAAATCCATCAAAGCACTGATGCAGTGCATTTCTATAAATATGTCCTGTAATTCCCTCCAGCGGGGCAAGATATAAATTCATTGATTATTCTCCTGACTTTTTCCACTTCTTTACATTATGTTAAACATGTTACTGTTCACAGGTAATATCCCGCGAGGTGTTTTGCCATGAATATGGCAAAATCCCGAGACATACGGGGCAAAATTCCATCACCGAAGGTGATTTGGAATGAATTTTGACCAAGTTGCTGTAAACGGAGTAAACAGTAACTTAAACAGTAATAACATTTTTATCATACCCCGACTTTCTTGTCAAGAATATTCACTTGTGCTAAACTAATGTATATAAGAAAAAACTGGGAGGATTTGTTTATGAATACACTAAAAAAATTCATCCACTACTATGGCCCGTACAAAACGGTCTTTTTTATTGACCTTCTCTGTGCAGCCATTATCAGTCTTGTGGATCTTGCGTATCCGCAGATTCTGCGAAGTGCGACCAAGACACTTTTTACTCAGGATAAAGCAATCATCCTGCAGGCACTTCCGTGGATTGCAATCGGACTCTTTATGATGTATGTCATCCAAAGTTTCTGCAAATATTATGTCAGCTGTCAGGGACATATCATGGGAGCCAAGATGGAGAGGGATATGCGCCAGGAACTCTTCGAACACTATGAAGAACTATCCTTTTCCTATTACAGTCAGAACAATTCCGGTCAGATGATGAGCAAACTGGTCAGTGACCTGTTCGACATTTCCGAATTTGCACACCACGGCCCGGAGAACTTATTTATCTCGTTAGTTAAGATCGTAGGATCCTTTATTTTCCTTTTCTTAATTAATAAGAAATTGGCTCTTCCGCTGATCGTACTTGTGATCCTGATGTTTCTCTTCTCTTTCCGTCAGAACCAGAAGATGCAGCGCACCTTTATGGAAAACAGAAAGAAAATCGGTGATGTCAACGCAAGCCTTCAGGATACATTATCCGGAATCCGTGTTGTCCAGTCTTTTACAAATGAAGAGATTGAGAAGAACAAGTTCCAGAAGAGTAACCACGCATTCCTTGTCTCCAAGAAAGACAATTACAGGTGTATGGGCGAATTCATGAGCTCGAACCTGTTTTTCCAGGGAATGATGTATCTGGTCACACTTGTATATGGCGGCTATCTGATTGCAAATAATGAAATGTCAGCTGCTGATCTTGCGATGTACGCACTTTATATCGGAATCTTCATCAGCCCGATCCAGATTCTTGTAGAGCTGATGGAAATGATGCAGAAAGGACTTTCCGGTTTCCGCCGTTTCCTTGATGTTATGGAAACTGAACCTGAGATTAAAGATGCACCGGATGCAGTAGAACTCAAAGATGTGAAAGGTCGTGTCTGCTACGAAGATGTCTCCTTCCATTACAGCGACGATGAAACGACTGTTCTCTCTCACGTATCGATCGAAATTCCTGCTGGGAAGTCAGTTGCATTGGTCGGTCCATCCGGCGGTGGAAAGACAACAATCTGTTCCCTGTTGCCTCGCTTCTACGACGTAACTGGCGGACGCGTCACCGTAGACGGACAGGATATCCGCTCTCTTACATTGAAGAGTCTTAGAAGCCAGATCGGTGTCGTTCAGCAGGATGTCTACCTCTTCTCCGGTTCCATCCGCGACAACATTGCCTATGGCAAGACGGATGCGACAGAAGAAGAAATCATCGAAGCAGCAAAATGTGCGAACATCCACGACTTTATCATGGAACTGCCTGATCAGTACGATACATTCGTCGGCGAGCGCGGCGCAAGACTTTCCGGTGGTCAGAAACAGCGTATCTCGATTGCCCGTGTCTTCTTAAAGAATCCACCGATCCTGATCCTTGATGAAGCAACCAGTGCTCTTGATAACGAGAGTGAACGCTGGATCCAGCACAGTCTGGAAGAACTATCCAAGAACAGAACAACTATCACGATTGCACACCGTCTGTCCACGATCAAAAATGCAGACGAGATTATTGTTATTACAGAAAATGGTATCGCAGAGCGCGGAACACATGAGACTCTGCTTGAGAAAAATGGTATTTATGCCGGATATTATAATATGATGTAACTGTTCAGAGCCAAGCAAAATTTCATAAAACAGGTGTAAAATGCTTGCATTTTTAAGACTGTTTTTGAAATTTTATTTGGCGGATACGCCACACCGACGAAATGCGTAGCATTTTGGAGGTTGGCTCTGAACAGTTACAATATAGCATAAAATAAGAATCTCCCGTAGAAATCAGTATTTTCATACTTGAACTTCTTCGGGAGATTCGCATTTTTGTTGTTTCGGGTAACTATTCTTACTCTTCTACTTCAATCTTACGGATTGTTTTCTTTGCAATCTCATCCTTGATTGCTTCGATGAATTCTCCAAGATCCTTAGAACCTTCATCTCCAAGATATCTGCTTCTTACAGATACTTTCTGCTCTTCCTCTTCCTTCGCTCCAACGATCAGCATATATGGAACTCTGTTCAGACGAGCCTCACGGATCTTGTATCCCATCTTCTCAGAACGTCCATCTACTGAGCAGCGGATATTAGCTCTTTAAGCTGTGCTTCCACTTTCGCTGCATAATCATTGTATTTATCAGAAATCGGAATTACACGAACCTGCTCCGGACACAGCCATGTCGGGAACATTCCTGCATATTTCTCGATCAGCCATGCCAGTGTTCTCTCGTAGCATCCCATAGATGTACGGTGGATGATGTACGGACGCTGTTTGTCACCATTTTCATCGATATAGTACATATCAAACTGCTCAGCAAGAAGTGCATCCCACTGGATTGTGATCATTGTGTCTTCCTTACCATATACGTTCTTCGCATTGATATCAACTTTCGGTCCGTAGAAAGCAGCCTCTCCGACATCCTCTACGAATGGAATGTTGAGTTCCTGAAGCATTGTACGGATATGACCTTCTGTCTCTTCCCATACTTCCGGTGCTCCGATGTATTTCTTAGTATCTTTCGGATCCCATTTAGAAAGGTGATATGTTACATCCTCTTCTACTCCGAGAACCTGCAGACAGTACTGTGCAAGTGCGATACAATCTTTGAACTCCTTTACCATCTGATCCGGTCTTACTACTAAATGTCCCTCAGAGATCGTGAACTGACGAACACGTGTCAGACCATGCATCTCTCCGGAATCCTCGTTACGGAACAGTGTAGATGTCTCACCATAACGAAGTGGCAGATCACGGTAGCTGTGCTGCTCTGCTTTGTATACATAATACTGGAATGGACATGTCATCGGACGAAGAGCAAATACTTCTTTGTCTTTCTCCTCATCTCCTAAAACGAACATTCCTTCTTTATAGTGATCCCAATGTCCGGAAATCTTATAAAGATCGCTCTTTGCCATAAGTGGTGTCTTTGTACGGATATATCCACGTTTTTCCTCTTCATCCTCGATCCAGCGCTGCAATTCCTGCATGATAATAACACCGTTTGGCATGATCAGCGGAAGTCCCTGTCCGATTACATCTACCGTTGTGAAAAGCTTCATCTCACGGCCAAGTTTGTTATGATCACGTTTCTTTGCTTCCTCTAACTGTGTCAGATGCTCTTTCAGCTCATCCTTTGTTGCATAAGCTGTACCGTAAATACGTGTCAGCATATGCTTGTTCTCATCACCTCTCCAGTAAGCTCCTGAAGATGATAACAGCTTGAATGCTTTGATTCCCTTTGTGCTCATCAGGTGTGGGCCTGCACATAAGTCAACCCAGTCTCCCTGAGAATAGAAGGAAATCTCTTCTCCTTCCGGAAGATCCTCGATCAGTTCAACCTTGTATGGCTCATTTTTCTCTTTGAAAAATGCGATCGCATCCTCTCTTGATTTTGTAAATCTTTCGATCTTAGCGCCCTTCTTGATGATCTTCTTCATCTCTTTCTCGATAGCGTCAAGGTCATCTCTTGAAAATGACTGACATTCGAAATCATAGTAAAATCCTGTATCAATAGAAGGTCCGATTGCAACCTTTGCCTCTGGGAAAAGTGTCTGAACAGCTTCTGCCATTACATGAGATGCTGTGTGACGAAGTACTGCCAATCCTTTCTCATCTCTTGCTGTAAGGATGTTCAGTTCACAGTCTTTATCAAGAACTGTACGAAGGTCTACAACCTCTCCGTCTACTTCTCCTGCACAGGCTGCGCGTGCAAGTCCTTCACTGATGTCAAATGCAACGTCGATTACTGATTTTGCTTCTGAATATTCTTTTTTTGATCCATCTTTTAATGTAATAATCATTTTCGCTTCCTCCTATTTTCTTCAAGTAACTATGCATGCTTTCATTCGGGGATTCTACGGAAAAAGAAAAGACTTCATCTGTCCCCTGCACTCACATGCAAGGGACGGATAAAGTCTGATTATCAATTACTTTACTATCCGCGGTTCCACCCTTTTTGTTTTCAAGATCACAGTAAATGTACTGCTTTAAAACCACTTCATTCATGATTATAACGGAATCACCGGACCGGATTGGGGCCACTCAGAGGTAGTCTTCAAATGATTCCTGCTAAGATACTTCCAGCAAATGTATCTCTCTCTGTAACATTCCACATCCTACTCGTCTCGTCATCGTGTTATCGGCTAAGAACTATGTTGCTTTATAATCCTTAACTTCTTCTGACCATCATTATAGCATTCAATCGAGGATTGTCAACGCTATTTTTACAGTTTTTTCAGTTTTTTAGATAATCTTCTTTTTCTTGAAGATCAAAATACAGATCACGATAATGACAATACTAAGTGCCATTACCGCTGGATATCCATTTTCAAGTCCAGGCATATCTTTAAAGTTCATTCCAAACCATCCCGTGATCAATGTCAGTGGGAAGAAAATCGTGGAAATCACTGTTAAAACTGCATGTTGTTATTCTGTCTATTGTCAATCTGAGACTGGTAAGCCTCCTTTACCTGACGGGCATATTCCAACAGATGAGAAGTACGGCTCATCAGACGGTCTGCACGGTCAGTAAGTGTTCCGAAGTATTTCAATTGATCATTCAAAAACAATCCATTCTCGTTCTCTTCAAGCTCTTTTGTCAAGTCCATCATCTCATCATAATAGCTTCTCAGATTCAGAAGTTCCCTTCGGATTGGCATCAGTCGGTTCTGGATCGTATCTGTATGATCCTGGGACACATCCTCTTCCATACGAAGAAGTCTGCGCTCATAAGCCACAAGGATCTCCAGATCACGACTCATGAACTCTGCAATATAATTATAAAGGAATCGTTCCTTCGTCTCGCCCTGATGCATTCGTTTTCTCTTGATTCTGTTAATAAGTCTTTCCGAAAATGTCTCGTCATCTACGATAACAACATTATCTTCATTTACAAACATGTACATTCGGTATCTGCTTCCTAATACATCAAGAAGCTTTGGAATACAGAAAGTTCCTACCATACATTCCTGCTGATTCTCAATCTTACAGAATCCGATCTTTGCAATCTGGATCTCACTTTCATATATGATCCCTGCTGTTGCCAATGTCTCCTCCGCATGATTGGAATCTGTGAGGAACACAGCAGGACACTTTTCTTTCTCCCATTCTTCCTGACTGATCTCTGTCAGACGTTCCCCGAATTTATAGATCATTCTATCACCTTATTTTCTGTCTGTTGTACAGCCGCCTCCAACTGATTGATTACTACTGTTCACTGCTGCTTTCGCATAGGCTTCCTGGTAAAGAAGTTCCTGTGAGTTAATTGGCTGTCCCTTACATTCTACCACAGAATAGGTTCCTTTTGCATCCTACTTTCGCGCTTTTTTGTTATCACTTAACATCAAATCAAAAAGATCCTGCAGACATTTCTTTAATCGTTCGGAATAAACCGGCGCTGCAACTTCTACACTTCCGGCAGTTCTTTTACAAATTCCAGCAACTCTTCCATCGAGCCCTGATATTCGGAGTCGATCGGAAGGTTTTTCTTATTCTCCATCGTATCTGTGATAAGAAATACAGGAACTCCAAGCGCACGGATCGCAAGATCTTCCTCCACGTCATTTCCAACCATCAGACACTCTGACGGATCAAGCTCAAACTGTTCCAGAATTTGACGGAAATATTCCGGATTTGGCTTACAATATACATGATCTTCATATGTTGTAATAATCTTAAAATCTTCCGGATCCAGTCCCGCCCAGTCGATACGATTCATTGTTGCACATCTTGGAAAGATCGGGTTCGTTGCAAGATAAACTTCAATGCCTTTCTTCTTCGCCTCTTTTATAACCATATCTGAAAGTGGTGTCGGCTGTGTCGTGCACTTGGCCTGATTGAATTCATCCTCATAAAATGCATCTGCGATTGCCTCTGATTCTTCCACAGAAAGCGGCAGGAATTCATCAATATAACTCCAGAATGCCTCTCGGTTTGTTTTGGAACCATCGTTTTTCACCATCGCCTCATAGCCTTTCCATACTGCACCAATGAATCCTTTTGGATCCATTTCCACGCCTTTCTTCAAATATGCCTTTGCAAGAAGCGGCATATAAAAACGGACAAATTCGTCCTGTACCATCGGTAAAAGTGTTCCGTCTAAGTCAAATAAAATATGTTTAATCGACATCTTTTTCTCCTTCTTTCAATCTTTGTGCTCTTCTCTGATTGCTGATGACTCTTATAATGTCGGTCATAGAATAAGCCCTTTTTATCATAATAGTAACATTATACTCTCATATATTTCCTTCTATCAAGCAAATTATCATTCAGAACATGCCACTTCATAAAAGTTTCACATTTCTTATTATCTATACTGCAGATACTCTAGGAACCGCTTCACCGCCGGAGTTGCACCTTTTCTGTTACGCATGGCAAGTCCTATATTACGATACGCCGGGATTTCCAGTTCTCGTGTAACAATTCGATACGGAATCCGTTTCAAGATCAGTTCCGGCAAAACACTGATTCCAAGCCCGCTCTCAACCATCGCCATGATCGCGTAGTCATCCCATGTTGTGAAATGTACTTTCGGCTTTAAATTACTTCTTTCAAAGATCTCAGAAACTTCTGCCTTAGCACCTTTCTCCAATAGCATAAACGGTTCCTCACAAAGCGCACTGACCGGAATCTTCTTAAGTTCTGTCAGCGGATGTCCTTCCGGAAGCACGACAAGCAGCCTGTCCTGCTCCAGGAAAATTGTATCCACCTCATCCCTTACCGGCAATCTTGTGAATCCACAGTCAATTCGCCCTTCCATGATCCATTCTTCAATATCCGTATAATCTCCCAAAAGCATCTCGTAATCAATGTTCGGGTAATTCTTTTGGAATTCCTTGATAATATTCGGCAGCCAATGTGTTGCTACGCTGGAAAATGTACCGATACGGATCAATCCTGACTTTAACCCTTGAAGCTCATCAACTTCCAATTGAAGTTTCTCGTATTCTCTGCAGACCCGTTCCGCATAAGGAAGTAACTTCATCCCGCTGCTTGTAAGCTTTACTCCTGACTTGCTTCGTTCAAGCAGAACTACCTTCCATTCCTTTTCCAGATCATTGATCATTCGGCTGATCCCGGACTGGGAATAACTCAACTGTTCCGCTGCCTTTGTAAAACTTCCACACTCTACTGTCTTAACAAATGCCATGTATTTCTGAATACTTCCATCCATGAATTTAACACTCCTTTCGCTTTACATTTTCCCATCTGTTTTCGCTACGAAAAATCTCTTCACTTACTTTATATTTGATTTTGTCATGTAATCTATGAGAAACATTCGCTTTTGTAATTGATAACTGTATGATACTATAAAACAGTCGAGAAGACAAGGCTGGTTGTTAACTGACATCCGGAAATTATTTTAAAAGATATTCAGCAAGGAGTTATGTATTATGGGACTTTATAATAATCGAATCGTAGTAAAAGTTGGAACATCTACACTTACCAATGACGCCGGAAAGAGCGATCTTCGTACAACAGACCGTCTTGCCTGTGTACTTTCTGATATCCAGAACATGGGATATGAAGTTGTACTCGTTTCCTCCGGAGCGATCGCAGTCGGAAGAAATAAACTGAACATGACTGCTAAACCAGACAGTATGCGTATGAAACAGGCTGCTGCTGCAGTTGGACAGTGTAGTCTGATGTATCTGTATGACAAGTTCTTCGGTGACTATGACAAGACAGTTGCCCAGATCCTGCTCAATGCAGATGATATTGAAGAAGAAGAAAAAAAGGAAAATCTGATCAATACATTCAATGCGCTTCTCGAGATGGGTGTAATCCCGATTGTAAACGAAAATGACTCCGTAAGCTATAAAGAAATCGAATCCGAGGATCGTCTCTTCGGTGATAACGACATGCTCTCAGCTGTCGTTGCAGTACTCTGCCGCGCAAAGCATCTGGTCATTTTCTCCGACATTGATGGATTTTATGACCACGATCCAAGATTGTATCCAAATGCACAGCTAATCGATCAGATTGATACAATTGATGACAGCGTCTATGCTTTAGCCGGTGGCGCAGGTTCCCGACGTGGAACAGGCGGAATGCGTACAAAACTTCAGGCCGCATCCCTTGCCACTTCCCAGGGAACAAACACAATTGTTACAAACGGAAAGCGTCCGGAAGTCCTTTATGATATTGTAAAAGGCGGAAGAGCCGGCACATTATTCCCGGGAAAAATCTGATTCTTTCAGTAACATATTATAATTAATAAAAACGGATTAAAATCAGAAAATGCTTTGTTTTTGTTTCTTCTGACTTTAATCCGTTTCTTTCCATCATTTCTGCAACTCGTTTGCACTATCTTTTTGCTCCATCTCCTGTTTCCAGTAGATACGAAGCTTCTTCTCATCCAATCCATTCACAAATCGCTTCTTATATACAAGAAATTCCTCTAGATCCATCAAAATATGATACAGAAGTGCTCGTCCTTCGAACTCTTCGCGCGTCTTTGGAAGTTCTTCTTGCTTCATTTGCTCCGAAATCTCTTCCAACTTCTCGATCTGCTGATCTGGAATATTCATCTCAACAACATAATCTGCCATATACATGATATAATCTGCGATCACAAGTGCCTGCTTCGGCATCTTACGGATCTTCTTGATCTCATAATGCAGGTTATGAAGTACCTGCAGCTGCGCCAGACGCATTTCAAAGTAATCTATATAGTATCCCGGATGCGAATGAAATGTATTATCCTGGTAATCATACGCTGCCTTGATAAATTCATGCATTCTCCCCTCAAAGGCGATGATCCGATCCCAGACATTGATCTCCATATCTTTATTATGAAGATACGCTGCAAGTTCACACAAAAGAATCTGTAGCTGATTCTCTGTCTCCCTCATATAACGAATCAGATCCTGCCTCTGTCCTTCATAATCATAGAACAAATTCAGTACAATCGCGATTGTGATTCCAATCATTACTAAAAACAGCTCATTGCGAATAAACTCCGGACTAAAATCTCTTGTCATAAGAAAATGTGTGCCGATAACGGCATTTACCGAAATTGTTGCCGACCATCCAAGACTATGACTGACCGCAACGATCAGAAATACATAGATTCCATACGCCAACCAGGAACTCGTCATATGTCCAAATGTCAACGCCGCCAGAACTACCGCCAAAACAAATGTCGCCATACGATAAAAAGATAATTTCACCGTCTCCCATTTTGTTGTTACTAACGTAAGCAGTGTGATACTTCCGGCAGATGCCTCATACTCCAATCCCAGTATATGCGCTAGATAAATTGCTACACTGCTGCCCACCGCGATCTTAATTGCCTGCAGCAGGACTCTTTTTACTTGTCGTGCTTTTTCCATCGTCCTCCCTTTCCAATTTTCTAACCCATCATCTGATTTATATTTTATCATCATATTTGCGATATAATCCAGTGTTTTTTTAACACAGCTTGTACAAAATGACGAACATGAGGTGCCTTTGCTACTATAGCAATCGCTCACTAACAAATCTAGATAAAACTTTGTTTATAGAAAAAGGGGTGATTACAACCTACATATGTATGTAATCACCCCTATAACAATTCAACCTATTTTTCTGTTTCTTCTGCCTTCTTCTCCCATCTTTCTACAAAAGCATCAGCATAAGAAAGATAGTATTCTCGAAGTCCCATTCGGATCTTCTGCTCACTATTCTCTGCAATACCTTCTGTGATACGGCGAAGCTGCTCTAACTTCTGCTGCTTATCTCCCATCTTCTCAATTGCATAAGCTACATAACCATCCATCGTCTTCCCCTGAAGCTGTGACAGATATGGATTCTCAAACAAACTGATGAGTCTCTCCTGATAAACCATCTCCCACTCTGCCTTCTTCTCTGGTCTCAATGCATTCTCCATGCCGGAAAGTATCTGAAAAAGCTGCTCGCTTGGAGTTTTCTCAATCTCTTGCTCAAGGAAAAGCTTGCTCTGTCCATCTTCTTCGAATTCTGTCTGACTCGTTTGTTCCACATTTTTCCTTCGAAGCATCTGCTCTTTCTTTGCAACTAAGATCGTATTTTCTGCTGCCATTGCTGCAATCACATGAAATACATCATGAATCTGCTGTGCACTCAAAACTACTGCCTGGATATGACGGTTTGGAAGACGTACCGCAAATCCCTCCTGAACAAGATTCTGTAATGCCTCACGGATCGGCATTCTTGAAACACCAAGACGCTCTGCAAGTGCTTCCTGCGCCAGCTCTTCCCCCGGTTTCATAACTCCTGAAAGAATCTCCTCTTTAATTAACTGTACAATGTAATCTTTTGTCTGTACTGATGCCATATTTTCACCCTCTGTATTTTTCTATTTCTCTACTTCTGTCTAATCTTGTTTTAAAAGAATTAATTTTATTTCTTTCTACTTTATTAGAGAAAATCTTGTTTTAAAAGAATTAATTTTATTTCTTTCTACTTTATTAGAGAAAATTTTTCATCTTTTTTTATAAACTCGTAACAATATTGTATCCATTTTTATTTCCTTCGTCAAGATGCTTTTTCGTATCCGTTCTAAGTTTGTTATAAGTGCGCATCCTAAGCGGAGCGTTTTTTTATATATTAGGAAAGAACTTTCCTAATATATAAAAAACCGCTGCTGATTCCAGATACAACTGAAATCAACAACGGTCTTTACTCTTCAGCCGAAAATCGGACTCGAACCGACGACCCCTTCATTACGAGTGAAGTGCTCTACCAACTGAGCTATTTCGGCATATGGTCGTCAATTCTGACGACCTTTGTTATTATATCGCGTTTGGATATAAATTTCAACCACTTTTTTAATCAACTTCTATAGACTTTTATCATTCTAATAAATAATAACTAATGATTTGCCATATGAACTGTCAACTGATTATATGGGATGTCAATGCCTTCCTCATCAAAAGACATTTTAATCTCCTCAAGGATTCTCCAGCGCGTTGTCCAGTAGCTTCTGTCTTCACCCAGGCTCTAAGTCCGATCACAACACTGCTGTCTGCAAGTTCTGATACGAACACTTTAATCTCTTCATCCTGAATAACATCTTCATCCTTCAGTAGAAGATTCTCTACGATCTCTTTTGCTTTCTTCAGATCAGATTCATAAGAAATTCCTACTTTAAGGTCCAGCTGACGTTCCGGTCTTGCTGTTACATTTGTCAGACTGTTACTTGTCAGAATACTGTTTGGCACAACAATCGTCTTATTATCGATTGTTGTCATCTTTGTATAGAAGATCTGAATTACCTTTACTGTTCCTTCGATTCCCTCTGAATTCACAATAATATAATCTCCAACTGCAAATGGTCTGAGAAGAAGAATCAAGATACCTCCTGCAAAGTTCGACAGACTCCCTTGTAATGCCAGACCAATTGCCACACCGGCGGAAGCGATGATCGCTGCTACAGAAGAAGATTCCACGCCAAATTTTGTTGCGATCATAAAGATCAGAAGTGCGTATAACCCAAATTTCAACATAGAATCAACAAACTGACGAACTCCAACATCCGCATTGGATCTCTCCATTGATTTGCCTACCACTTTACGTATAACAGATATCACCTTAGATCCGATCAGGTAAAATACTATCGCGAAAATCACCTTCAACCCAAAGGCAATCAGATTCGGAATATTATCATTAAAATATTGTACAAAGCGATTCACTTCATCTGCTGTGCTTGCTGTTACTTCCTGTGCAGAATCAAGCACATCATTGACGGAACTGTTATTCGTCTGCGTTGCTGTTTGGGTCAGTGCAAAGGCTGTCCCCTTTGTCAGTAATACTGTTCCAAGTTCTTTCACTGTTGTCAGATACATACTTTTAACCTCCTTATTTTAATGCAAGAAATGCGCACAGATTTCCCCTGTTGTTCCCCATCGTCCGGTGAGAATATAGGATCTTACTATTGCAATGTGTACAAACATTTGTGATTGCCATATGCTCCGGCAGAATTCCACTTTCCAGGAAGATCAGTTCATTTGCCTTCCATAAATTCAACTGATATTTTCCGTTCTCTTTCTTATAGAAAAGATCCTCCCAGTATTTCTTTTCAAAAGCTTCTTTAAACTGCTCAATTACATCCTCACTGACCTCATAGCAATCCATACATACTGATGGTCCTACTGCTGCAAGCAGATCTTCCGGTTTGGATCCAAAATTCTCCTGCATCAGCTGAACAGTATTTTTTCCAATCTTACCAACAGTTCCTCTCCAGCCGGAATGACTCAGCCCGATTGCCTTTTTCACCGGATCCACAAAGTAAAGTGGTACACAATCTGCATAGGAAGTCACAAGACAGATTCCCGGAACATTTGTGATCATCCCATCCACATCTGTATAATTGCGTTCCCGCATAACACCTTTTCCCTTATCTTCCTCTGTAACCACACGGACATTCGTTGTATGTGTCTGCTTTGACAGAACCATATCTTCTACAGCGACGCCCATTGATGCTCCAATCCTTTTAAAATTCTCTAATACCCTTGCCGGGTCATCTCCACGATCAAAGCTTAGATTTAAAGAAGAATAATAGCCCTCACTGACTCCTCCAAGTCGTGTAGAAAAAGCACTCGTTACAATGCCCGTCTTCTGAAACAATGGATATTCCAGATAAGGAGTTTTCTTTTCTACTTCATCAAAAATATGTGCCGCGTTCTTATAAATCAATCCTAAACTCATATTCTGTCCTTTCTTCTCTATCCGCAAAATGCATTCTTCACCAGCTGGATCCTTGTCCCTTCAATACCGATCACATCAAATCTGCACGGGACATCACTAATATGATATTCCGTCAGATAATACATTGCTGCCTGAAATATCTTTCTCTGCTTTCTTGCATCTACAGCTTCCAGCGGACTCCCCTTGCCAGGACCCGTCCTGTACTTCACTTCACAGAATACCAGATTCTCCCCCTCTTTTGCAACAATATCAATCTCTCCTATGCGACAGCGATAATTGTACTGTAGTATCTGATAGCCATGCTGTTCCAGATAAAAACCTGCTGCCTGCTCATAGTTTCCACCTGTCTTGCGGTTATTCTTTTCTTTTTTCGGATCCTTCATCTACCTTATTCCCCTCTTCTAATCCGTCGAACTTTCGGATTTAAGAAGAGCTGCCATTGGCAGCTCTTTCTTTTATACAACCCTGATATCATTAAATAAACTTCTTGATAAATGTCTTTCTATGTATCGGTGTCGGTCCATATTTCTTGATTGCCTCAATATGTTCTTTGGATCCATATCCTTTGTGGCCTGCAAATCCATACTCTGGCATCACTTTATCATATTCTACCATCAGCCGATCCCTTGTCACTTTTGCAAGAATACTTGCCGCTGCAATAGACACACTCTTCGCATCTCCTTTAATAATCGGAACCTGCGGAATGATCATCTCCGGAATCGTCACAGCATCATTCAAAAGAATCCCTGGTTCTACTGCCAGCTTTGAAATTGCTTCACGCATTGCCTCATAAGTTGCCTGTAGAATATTAATTTCATCGATTCTCGCCGGACTTGCCATACCTACTGCCGCTGCAACCGCTTTCTCCATAATCTCATCATACAACTCTTCTCTCTTTGCAGCAGACAGTTTTTTTGAATCATTCAGATAGAGAATCTCACAATCCTTTGGGAGAATCACTGCACCGGCTACTACCGGTCCTGCCAGAGGACCTCTTCCTGCCTCGTCAATCCCACAGATAAAACTATAATCCGCATATTTTCTCTCGAATGTTTTCATTACCTCGAGGCGTTCTCTCTCCTGAACAAGTGCCTGCTGCTTCTTCCGATATCTTGCTGTCAGATTTTTTACACCTGTTCTAGAATCCGTCTCGTATTCCTGACAAAGTGCTTCCCACTGTTGTTCTCCTGCCTGTTCAAATTCTATCTTGATCTCGCTAATACTTTTACTCATGATGTATCACCCCAATTTGACTCAATGGCCACACGCGAATCCACGCCCTTCCGATCAGATCTTTTCTATGGATCAAACCAACATCGGATGCTCTGCTGTCGCTGCTGTTATTCCGATTATCTCCAAGTACAAAATATTCATCCTCACCCAGTGTTAATGGTTCTTCTGCAATGCCTGGATTCTCCATTATTTCATTCCCATAATGTTCATCCAGACGCATCCCATCAATATAAACCATTCCGGATAAAATCTGTACTGTCTCTCCCGGCAGCCCGATGATCCGCTTAATGTAATAGGTATTGTCCTGATATTGATATGGAAATACTACGATGTCATATCGTTTCGGATCTCTGAATCGGTAAGTCATTTTGTCAACGATCAGCTGATCCTTATCTGACAGCGTAGTTTCCATAGAAGAACCACTGACTTCTGTTCTCTGCCCCACAAAGGTAACCACGGTCCAGGTAAGAGCAATGATCAGTACAATATACAGAAGCCATCCCGACAGTTCTTTTATAATTTCTTTCATACCGTATTAATTCTCCTCTGGAAGCTCCAGTGTAAGCCTTCCAAGGCGGCCATTACGGAAATCATCCAAAAGAATTGCCGCTGCTTTTTCCACATCTAATTCGCTTCCTCTGACCAGACAGTGTCTGCTTTCTGCAATTCTTCTTAACACTTCATAATTATCTTCTGAAGATTCTATCGTGTACTTCTCTTCAAGAACTCCCGGATATGACTGATTTAAAAATTTCACAAGCTCACTTGCCAGTTCTTCTGTCTGAAGAATCTCGTCTTTAATCGAACCGATAAACGCAAGACGCAAACCTACTGTCTGGTCTTCAAACTTCGGCCAGAGAATTCCCGGTGTATCCAAAAGTTCTACATTCTTATTCAGACGGATCCACTGTTTTCCCTTTGTCACTCCAGGCTTATTTCCTGTTTTTGCACAGGCTTTTCCTGCCAGCGCATTGATAAAGGTAGATTTTCCTACGTTCGGAATTCCTACCACCATGGCACGTACCGGACGGTTCAGGATTCCACGCTTTCTGTCACGTTCCATCTTCTCCTTACATGCTTCCTGGATCACAGACTGGATCGACTTGATTCCGCCGCCTTTCTTAGAATTCACTTTCACGACAGAATATCCCTGCTTCTTGAAATATTCCATCCACTCATCATTTCTTCTGTCTTCCGCAAGATCTGCCTTATTCAAAAGAATCAGTCTCGCCTTATTCTTTCCAAGCTCATCAATGTCCGGATTACGACTGCTGAGCGGCACTCTTGCGTCCACCAGCTCAATAATCAGATCGATCAGCTTAATATTCTCCTGCATCATTCTTCTGGCCTTTGTCATATGGCCAGGATACCACTGAAAATGCATTGCATTCCTCCTGTTATTTTTTCATTCTATTTTATCTTTTTACAAATCCGAAATGTTCCCCGGAGCTTACATTGAACCAGACCTTTCCATAGATCTCATCTGCCTTTACCACTCCGACCGTCTCAGATCTGCTGTCTTCGCCTGACTCTTCATTATCTCCGAGCACAAAGTACTCGTCTTTGCCAAGCTTTATCTCATCAGAAGCTATCCCCGCATCTTTTATCTCTGATACATGAATATGTTTCTTCTGCTCTTTTCCATTAATATAAACAGTTCCATCCTTGATCTGGATAGTCTCTCCCGGAAGACCGACAATCCTTCTAATTAAAAGATGAACTTCGCGGTTTCCGTCTGGTCGAAATGCCACCACAGTTCCTCTGGAAGGTGTCTTCATATCCACGATCAGACGATCTACAAGAACAACCTCTCCATTCTCAATTGCCGGACTCATGGCATCTCCCGCATTGCTTACACGATGCCCGAAAAATGCGATTAAAAGTACTGCCACCAGGCACACACACAGTATCTCTCCTGCGAGAATCAAAGAATTTTTTGTTATATGATAATTCTTCTTTTCAAACTTTAATTTCTTACTTCGGTTTGTAAATTTCAGATGGTTTTTCTTCTTCATCTGCGGCTTCTTCTTTTTCTTTCTTCTGTTATTCTTTCGAAAACTCAGATTCTGCCCCATAGGTTCCTTATTTTCCTTCCCAACTATAAGAAACACGCTCCGCGAGTTTCTCAAATTATCGCGGCAGTCACCAAGGTCTCGTGCAAGCACGGACTTTGGCTCGTTGCTCGCGTAAGCTATAAGAAAAGGGACAATATACAAGTTCTGTAATTGTCCCTCTCATAGTTACTATTTTACTAATTCTTTTACCTTAGCAGCTTTACCAACACGCTGTCTTAAGTAGTTCAGTTTCGCTCTTCTTACTTTACCTCTGCGAACAACTTCTACTCTCTCAACATGTGGAGAATGTACCGGCCATGTCTTCTCAACACCGATTCCGTTAGATGTCTTTCTTACTGTGAAAGTCTCTCTTGCTCCGCCACCCTGTCTTTTCAGGACTGTTCCTTCGAAAACCTGGATTCTTTCGCGGTTACCCTCTTTGATCTTGGCATATACTTTTACTGTATCACCAACATGAAATTCAGGTGCGTTCTCCTTTAACTGTTCTGCTTCGATTTTTCTAATGATTTCGTTCATTTTGTGTGACCTCCTTAATATTTGACGTTCTTAACACTTCACTTTTGTGCCAGAGGACCATCGCGCTTCTTTTCACAACTTTTGTAGTTTACCACATTTCCGGGCTTTTTTCAAGTCCCTATTTCATTTTTTCTGCTTCTTTGCGTTCCCGTTTCACCTGGCGGATCCATTTCTTCTCTTTATCCGTCAGATTGCTCTCCTTGAGAAGATCCGGGCGCCGCTCCATTGTACGAAGGATTGACTGCTCTCTTCTCCATTTTTCAATATTCGCATGATGTCCGGACAGAAGGATGGACGGAACTTTCTTCCCTCTCCACTCTTCCGGTCTGGAATACTGCGGATACTCCAGAAGATTATCCTGAAATGACTCAAATTCTGCTGAGACATCATTGTGAAGCACTCCCGGAACCAGTCTTGAGATCGTATCGATCATGACCATTGCCGGAAGCTCGCCTCCAGTCAGTACATAATCTCCGATGGAAACATAATCTGTCACGATTTCTTCCAGAACGCGTTCGTCGATTCCTTCATAATGACCGCAAAGCAACACAAGGTCTTCCTCCTGGGCCATCTCCTCTGCCATCTTCTGGTTAAATACATCTCCCTGTGGAGAGAGATAGACTACACGCAGTGGACGCTTCTTCGAATTTTCATCCTGCAAATCACTGTTGCGCACTTCAGAACAATCCGCTGGTTCCGTTGACGTGACTTCTTCCGACTTGATGTTCTCCTGCTTTCTCTTGTCGATCTGCTCTTTCACAGCCTCATAAGCCAGATACACCGGTTCTGCCTGCATCAACATGCCTGCACCGCCGCCATATGGATAATCATCCACACTGTTATGCTTATTAAATGCATAATCACGGATATTCACTGCATTGATCGAAAGAAGTCCATTGTTGATTGCACGGCCTGTAATACTTGTATTCACACCTTGCTCGATCATCTCCGGAAATAAAGTCAATACATGGAAATTCATTACAGTAATCCCTCCATCAGATGCACTTTCATCTTCTTCGCTTCTACATCAATATCCAGAATACACTCGTGAATTGCAGGAAGCAGCACTTCTCCGTGATTCTCAGAAGTAATGATATACACTTCGTTTGCTCCTGTCTCCATCACGTCTTTGAGTACTCCAAAGCGTTCCTCACTGTCATCTGTATAGACCTCCATACCGATCAGATCACCGATATAATACTCGTCCTCTTCCAGTTCGACAGCATTTTCTCTTGTTACAAAGAGACTTTTTCCTTTATATTTCTCAATATCATTGATATTATCAATGCCCTTGAATTTCACAATTACAAATTGCTTGAAAAAACGAACAGACTGAATCTCAAGATCCAACTTTTTCCTTCCTGTATCAAGGACAACATTTTTCAATGTCTGAAAACGCGCAGCATCATCCGTTGTCGGGAATACCTTAACTTCACCACGCAGACCATGTGTGGAAGAAATCACTCCCACCTGAAGAAATTGTTCCATTCCTGATTCCTTTCTTATGAAACTATGAGAAACACACTTCGCGAGTTTCTCAAGTTATCGCGGCAGTCGCCAAGGTCTCGTGCAAGCACGGACTTTGACTCGTTGCTCACGTAAAAAGAAAGGGGCAGTCTCTTCTTTATGAAGGCTGTCCCTTTTTTAAGCCCTGCTTTACCAAGCAATGACTCTGTTACTTTTTTCTTTCGTCCTGATACTGTTCTTAAACAATATCGACAACGACTTTCTTGTCTTCCTTTGTTGCTGCTGCCTTAACAACAGAACGGATTGCTTTTGCAATACGACCCTGCTTACCGATCACTTTACCCATGTCGCCATCTGCTACATGAAGTTCCAGTACAGTAGTTTTGCCTTCCTTTTTCTCAGTAACTGAGACTTCATCCGGCTGATCTACCAGTGCCTTTGCAATAACTTCAACTAATTCTTTCATGATACTCGCCCTCCGCGGAGACATCGTTATTTATCTGCAGCTGATCACTCAGCTACAGACATTACTCATACAGATTCGATTATTTCTCGATTCCTGCTGCTTTGAAGATCTTTCCAACAACTTCTGTTGGCTGAGCACCATTGTTGAGCCATTTCTTAGCTGCTTCCTCGTCTACTTTGATTGCGCTTGGCTCAAGGTTCGGATCGTATGTTCCGATTTCCTCGATGAATCTTCCGTCTCTTGGAGATCTAGAATCTGCTACTACGATTCTGTAAAAAGGAGCCTTCTTCTGTCCCATTCTCTTTAATCTGATCTTTACTGCCATTTTTTTCACCTCATAATTTTTCTTAATTTTTTGTTATTGTTTCATTTATATGTCAAAAGGGAAGCTTGAATTTGCCCCTTTTTCCACCTTTGCCACCCATCATTCCAGGAAGTTTCTTCATCATCTTTCTGGATTCGTTGAACTGTTTTACCATACGGTTCACATCTGCGATATCCACACCCGCACCCTTGGCAATTCTGTGCTTTCTGGATGGATTCAGCAGATCCGGGTTTCTTCTCTCTTCCAAAGTCATGGAGTAGATGATTGCTTCCATCTGAGCCATCTTCTTCTCATTCTCTTCGGAATCAAAATCAGGCATCTTACCTCCGAGATTACCCATTCCAGGCAGCATTCCCATGATGCTGGACAAACCGCCCATCTTACGCATCTGTTCCATACTGTCAAGGTAATCCTCAAAGTCAAACTGAGCTTTCTTCATCTTATCAGCCATCTTCTTGGCTTTCTCTTCATCAAGCTCAGCGCCTGCCTTCTCAATCAGGGAAAGGACATCTCCCATTCCCAGAATTCGAGATGCCATTCTGTCCGGATAAAACTGCTCCAGATCAGAAAGCTTCTCTCCCATACCGACGTAAAGGATCGGTCTTCCTGTCACTGCCTTGATAGACAATGCAGCACCGCCTCGTGTATCACCGTCAAGCTTTGTGACGATCACACCGTCGATTCCAATCTTATCGTTAAAGGAACTTGCTACATTCACCGCATCCTGTCCGGTCATCGCATCGACAACCAGGATCGTCTGATGAACTTCCACAGCTTCCTTGATCTCCTGAAGCTCTGCCATCATATCTTCATCTACATGAAGACGTCCTGCAGTATCAAGGATCACAATATTGTTACCATTCTTTGCTGCATGCTCAACTGCTGCCTTCGCAATATCCGCCGGCTTGTTCTTGTCTCCCATGGAGAACATCTCTACGCCCTGCTTCTCTGCGTTGATCTCCAACTGCTTAATTGCAGCCGGACGGTAAACATCACATGCTACCAGAAGTGGTTTCTTACCTTTTAACTTAAATTTTCCTGCAAGCTTTGCAGTTGTTGTTGTCTTACCTGCTCCCTGAAGACCTGCCATCATGATCACTGTGATCGCACTGCCCGGTTGAAGCTTGATCTCTGTTGTCTCAGATCCCATAAGCTTAACCAGCTCTTCATTAACGATCTTGATCACCATCTGTCCCGGATTCAGTCCGTTCATCACATCCTGACCAACAGCCCTCTCCTGAACATCCTTAATGAAGCCCTTAACAACCTTGAAGTTACATCCGCTTCAAGAAGCGCCATCTTAACTTCCTTCAGAGCTGCCTTAACATCATCCTCTGTCAGTCTTCCCTTGCTTCGCAGGTTCTTAAATACATTCTGAAGTTTTTCACTTAAGCTGTCAAATGCCATTCTATAACTCCTCTATGATCGCATCCGCAATCTTACGGATCCGCTTCACCATCTCTTCCGGGTCATTCTTCTCGCGTTCCCACTCTGCAAGTGTATCATCAATCTTACTAACCTTCTCCTTCACAGAAAGGAACTTCTCTACAAGATGAAGCTTCATCTCATATCCTTCCAGTGTCTTCTGACACCGCTTCACAAGATCATGTACACCCTGGCGGCTGATCCCCTTCATCTCAGCAATCTCACTGAGCGAAAGATCTTCCAGCGCGAACTGCTCATAAATCTCCTTCTGATGATCTGTAAGCAATTCCCCGTAGAAATCAAACAATAATGCCTGCTCTAAAAACTTATTCATTATCTTCACCTCTGCTATCATACACGAAACGCAAGGTGGTGTCAAGTGTTTTTTCTTTACAGTTTGCCATGCGATAAAAAAGTTGATGGCTCACGTTATAAGCTCGCTTATATAAGAGAGCCGGCAACTTTTTTATCATAGGCGGACGCCCTTAAGCGAAAGAGCTTGCTCTTGAGCTTACCACATGGCAAACGGATGTTTTATCATCTCAGCGTAGACATCTTTGTCATTCATTTAGCATCAGGCATATAATAAAGAAAAAACAAAGGCTTTTCCTTCATGAAATGGGTAAAACAATCCATTCACTACTGGTGTCCGGACACACAAGAACACAAATTTCTCGGACAAAATGTCACTGCTGCTATTCTTGATACCGGAATTTCTCCTCATCCTGATTTTAAAGGTCGTATCCTTTCTTTTCGGGATTTTTCCAGTACCACTGGTTCTTCCGAAAAAGTTCTTTTTTCTTTCTCTCATTTCTCCCCTCTCATCGACAATAGTGGACACGGAACCCATGTAGCCGGAATTCTTGCGGGAAGCGGACTTCTCTCTTCCGGAGCTTATGCCGGAATTGCCCCCTTCTGTAATCTTATTATTGGGAAAATATTAGATCAGAATGGAAACGGATCTATCAAAAATGTCATAAACGGGATTCAATGGATCCGTGATATCTACACGCAATTCCATATCCGGATCATTAACATTTCCGTAGGTACACGACCGGATCTTTCCATTCATCAAAAACTTCTTTTATTGAATGCTGTGGAATCCCTCTGGGATCTTGGGCTCGTCGTAGTTGTCTCTGCCGGCAACTACGGACCTGCTCCCGGTTCCGTCACAGTTCCCGGAAGCAGCCCAAAAGTTATCACTGTTGGTGTTCCCGACACTTTTCCTCTGATCCACACCCAAAGGCATCCTCTCAATTATTCCGGCCGCGGTCCTACAGATGACTGCATTGTCAAACCTGATGTTTTTGCCCCCGGCACAGGAATTGTAAGCTGCAATGCTTTTTACTCTCAATTTCCAAATGCTCCGCCTTATCTTTCCAAAACAGGAACATCCATGGCTGCTCCTGTTGTTTCCGGTGCAATTGCCTGTCTTCTTTCAAAATACCCGTTTCTCACCAATGCAGAAGTTAAATTAAAACTTCACGCTTCCTGTGTGCAGATTCCGGGAACTGAATCCGGTTGGGGAATTTTAGATTTTTCCCGGCTGCTCGAATAATTTTTGCCACTTCACATCTTTATCACTACAAATAATTTCTCATCTCACATTTTCTTTTTCTCCGCATACTATAACATTGTAAATCAAAAAATCTTTCGGAGGATTTAACAATGAGTGAATTAACAGCTACAAACTGCGGATGCGGTTGTGACAACGGATGTGCAAACAGCTGCGGCTGTGGCGGAAACGGAAATGGATGCGGACTGAATAACTCCTGCCTTTGGATCATCCTTCTCCTCTGCTGCTGCGGTGGCTGGGGTGGTAATGGTTGTGGCGGATGTGGTAATGGCTGCGGCAATGACAGTTGTCTGTGGATCATCCTTCTTCTTTGCTGCTGCGGCGGATGGGGCAATAATGGCTTCGGATGCGGCGGTTGCGGTAATGGCTGCAACTGTGGCGGATGCTGATATCTGTTCCTTCTTCCACTTCAAATGGGGCATGCGGAAAAACCGCATGCCCCTTCTGGCTTATCTTTTCAAACGATTCGGTTTTCCGGTAACAACACTCTGTTCCGCTCTCTTCTCGTCTGATGTTATCTTCTTTTCTTTCAATTCTCCAAGCTTTTTCTTTAACATACACTTCTCATCAATTTCATATACTGCATTCCCATCAATAATTAACTTTCTGGACATTTTCGTTTTCCTTTCCTCTTCTTATTATTAAGATATGCCCCTGATTACAAAAGGTCTTTAATTCAGTATACGCATGATCCGATTTTTCACACATCTATATTCATGAACAGGAATATATTTTTTCTGCATTTCATATATATGTATCAGTTCAGCTGAAAGTCAGGAGGGTTTATTTTTTTGAAAACACCGACGCCTATGACCCCCTTTGACGAAGCAACTGCTTCCGGACTTCGCATGCTGAAACTTTTCCTTCCTCTTTTCCCGCCAGCTACACAGAGCATGCTTGCCGTCTTCATTAAATTCATCGAACTGCAAAATGTTCTTCACCAACAGGCTCCTGTCAGTTATGATGCACTTTCTGCCTGTGACTTTTCTTCTGGACGAGGAATAGAAAGTCTTTTTCAAGACAACATAGATTCTATTTTTGACCATCTGTCACCTTATCTCACATCAGAAGAAAAGCAGCTCTTTTCTACTTTCAAGAACATAAAAGAGATGATGTCTATGGCAGATATGTTTACACAATTCTTTTCATCTGCTCCGCCTTCTGATGAAGAGCCAGAAGACACTATAAACAATAGCTCACCGAAAGGAGATCTTAACAATGGAAAACTGGATGAACCATCCTGCAATGAAAACGATCGATCCACTCAAGCTGGAACTGATCAGGACAGCTGCGAAACAGACGAAGGGAAAATCCGGAAATGAACTTGCCCCGATCATGCTCGCTCTTATCACAAATGCAAACCGACAGGGACTTCGTTTCAATCCGGATGAAGTTTCATTAATTCTTGAAGTATTAAAAGAAGGTAAAAGCAAAGAAGAACAAAATCAAATTGACCGCATGATGGAAATGACCAAAAATGTATTTCGAAAACATTTTAAATAAAATCAGAATCACTCTCTTCGCCTTTGCAGTCTTATTTCTCTTCTTTTCTCTATACATTTCCATCTGCATCAGTTAAAATACAAATGATGACTTGTCTGGAAACAGACATTATTTATAAATGGAGAACGATATATGCAGAATATTAAATTAACACTCCAATATGACGGTACACGTTATCTTGGTTGGAAACGCCCGGAAAAAAGCCACAATGATCGCACAGTATCTTATAAAATTGAAAATGTATTAGAAAAAGTAACAGGAACTCCTGTTACTTTATTTGCCGGGATCCGAACAGAACCGGGAGTTCATGCCCGGAATCTCACAGTCAATTTTCTTACAGAAAGCCAACTGACTCCTGCAGAATTCAAAACTGTTCTGAACCAGTATCTGCCACAGGATATTGCCGTTTTAGACGCAGTATCAACACCTGAACGCTTTCGGGCAGACTTAAATGCACGCGAGATCACTTATGAATATGCCATGGATTTATCACCGATCTATGACCTGTTCCACAAAAACTATCGCAGTCGATTAACTGATCTGTTATCAGATTCATTATTTAATCTGTCACCTGAACAAACAGCAGAACTCCCAAATATTCTTCTTATGGAAACCGCTGTCCACTCATTACTTGGGAATCATGATTTTAAGCATTTCTCTTCGATTCGAAAAAAGAAAGGAACTGAAAAAGAAATAAAAGCAATTACTTTTTTCATAGAAGAGTCTACGCTTTATATTCGTATGACAGCCAATGATTTTCTCTATCAAATGGCTCCATTTATTCTGGGAACACTTTTGGATATTGGTATAGGAAAAAGGCCTGTTGAATGTATCAATGCAATCCTCGAAGGAAAGGAAAAGCCTTCTGCATCCTGCGACACAAAAGGCTTGATCTTATACGATATCGTTTATTAATTTTTGAATAATACGAAAAAGACTCTCATCTTCCATATTACCGAGGTGGTTTTACATTGTCTTAAGTGCAACACTTAAAATATGTTTCGCACAGCGTTGTAAATCTGCTTTGGTAATTTCTTTTCCTTCGTTCACTGCTTCTACGATATCATCCACATTCTGCTGACATCCCGGCATCTGAAGGTCATTTCCAGCTTTAATGCACTGTACACTGCTGGAATGACTATATTTTCCGGACGGTGATACCATTCCCATTTCTGTTGTATCCTGTGAAGTGTACCAGTCTGTCATCACAAGACCTTCAAATCCCCACTCATCACGTGCAATATTCTGCAGCATGTCATAGTTGTTTGCTGAATGAACTCCGTTGATCAGATTGTAGGAAGTCATGATCGCATATGGCTGAGCTGTCTTTACCGCAATCTCAAATCCTTTCAGATAGATTTCTCTCAGCGCACGCTCGCTGATATGTGCATTCGTAAACATACGGTTGTCTTCCTGATTATTTCCTGCAAAATGTTTGATTGTTGTTCCCTTTCCTTTTTGAGACTGAACACCTTTCGTCTCTGTTGCAGCACAAAGACCTGTCAATACCGGATCCTCAGAATAGTATTCGAAGTTTCGTCCACAAAGCGGATTACGATGAATATTCATGCCAGGTGCGAGCCATAGATCTACATGTAACTGCTTCATCTCTTCTCCGACAAGCTCTCCCATTCTATGAATCAGATCCATATCCCAGGATTGTGCCAGTGTTGTTGCGATTGGAATGGCAGTACAAAGTGTCTCTAAACGAAGCCCTGCCGGTCCATCTGCCTGAATAAGATTCGGCACTTTTCGTGTTTCAAGTAAACTGGAAGTGGTGTCTCCTGCTGCACCCGGCACACAGGAGGATGCTGAACCAATTACATTTCCGTCGCCATTTTTTCTCTCTGTTCCAACACAAAGTTCTGCCATTTCTTCCACGGTAAGCTGCGCTGTCAGTTCATCCAGAGTCGCGTTGCCTGCTTTTACATCTTCCAGCGTCAGAACTTCATCTTTCCTCTTATCCATAAGTGTCCTGCGCATCACTTCATATTCTACAAGTTCTTTCTTAAAGTTCTCTGCCTGAAGCATAATTCTAAACGGAATCGCCGGAACACCGAAATCAAATTCAATATCGAAAATCGGAATCATATGGTGAAGCTCTCTGACTGCAATTGTATCACGCATCAGACGTTTCAGTTGGAGTGTTGTCACCTGCTCATCAAGGTCGATGACTGCCACAGCCTCCGTATTACGTGAACTGTTTCCTACGCGGATCGTGTATTCTCCCTCTTCCATAATCCAGGCTGCGTCATATGCATCAAAAGATGCCATATCTGTCGTTGCAAATGTGATCGTCACGACATCTTTTTCTCCCGGTGCAAGCAATTTAGTCTTAGCAAATCCTGCAAGTTCCTGTGTTGGTTTCTCCATGATTCCATCCGGTGCGGAATAATAAACCTGAACAACTTCTTTTCCAGGATATTTGTCACCAATGTTCGTAACCTCAACTTCAACCTGTACCTGCTTTTCATCTGCTGTTACATTCATTGTTTTTATTTCAAATTCTGTATAGCTTTTTCCATATCCAAAGCAATATAGAGGCATCACACCAAACGTATCAAAATAACGATATCCCACATAGATTCCATCACTGTAATATTCGTCGTCAAGATTTCCATCCCTGTGGCTAAATGTTGCAGAGGATGGATAATCCTCATAAGATCTTGCCCATGTATCAGTCAGCTTTCCTGAAGGAATCGTCTTAGCAGTCAGCACATCAGCAACTGCATAACCTCCCATATTTCCTGTCTGTCCCACAAGCATAATTGCCCGTACACCTTCAATTGCCTTCAATGAAGTCAGATCAATGACTCCACCTACATTCAAAAGAACAATACAGTTCTTATAGTGTTCTGTCATAAAACGGATATTCTGAAGTTCTCTGTCGCTGAGATAATAATCTCCCTTCTCTGCCCTGCGGTCTTTTCCCTCTCCGGAATTTCTAGAAATTACATAAATTGCCGCATCCGCTTCTTTTACATCCGCTTCTGTAATCTCCGGCTGTTCCGGTTCCTCAAAAGGGTTCTCGAAGGCATATAGCATCGATGGTTTTCCTGTTTTCTCTGTAAATTCATTTAACTTTTTCGCATACGCTTCCTGCGCATCCGCATAAAGTCTGTCATACTGATCCAGCCAGCCTTCTGTTACAAATTTAAATCCTGCATGCTCAAGCCCTTGTGCAATCGAAATGTTTTCACGTACATTTACATCACCGGATCCTGTTCCACCTTTGATCGTATGTCTTGCTCCTGTTCCGAATAATGCAATCTTCTTTGTACCAGCCTGAAGTGGAAGGACTCCGTCATTTTCCAAAATTACCATACACTCGCCTGCGAGGCGGCGCACTTCTTCCTGATGTTCTATCTCATAATTCTGTATTTCATCTGTTTTTAACGCATCTATCTGTGTCATATACAATTCCTCTTTTCTGTCGATTATTATAATTGTAATAATAGAAACGTCAAATGTCCACCCCCTAAAAAATGTTCTTTTTCGCGCTGTCCTCTCGCCTTTTATTATTTTTGTTAATATCTACTATACCAATCGATTATCTTCCGGAAATATTGATAATTTTCAATAAGTTTTTTCTCTTTTCAGGTTGCATGTGAAAGTTTTTATGGTATAATTATTCGTATGAACATAGGTGTCAGGTTTCGCTATTTCCTGATACCTTTTTCAAATTTGACTAAAGGAAAGAGGGATATTTTATGCAGTCAAACATTATTGTAACCGCTGTCGTTGTTATTTATCTTCTTGTTATGTTATTGATCGGTTATCTGTCATCCAAGAAGATTGAATCCAACACAGACTTCGTTGTTGCCGGAAGACGACTCGGACCGCTTTTGATGGCCGGAACTCTTGCTGCTACTGAGATTGGTGGAGGAAGTTCTCTCGGTGTTGTTCAGCAGGGTATGGAAAGTCACGGACTCAGTGCCGCATGGTACATTATCACAATGGGATTCGCTTTTGTGATTCTTACATTCCTTGCACCTAAATTCCGTGCAGCAATGGTTAAAACCGTTCCTGAATATTTCCGCCGTCGTTATGGAAAACCTTCAGGAATCATTACATCTTTGATCATGTTTGTTCCATTGATCGGACTGACAGCCGGACAGTTTATCGCATCTTCTGTTATTCTGTCTACAATGCTGAATCTGAATTATAAGACAGCCGTTCTGATCGTAGGTATCGTTGTAACAATTTATGCGATCATGGGTGGTCTTTGGAGTGTTACACTTACTGACTTTGTTCAGGTATTCCTGATCGTGATCGGAATGATCATCGCACTTCCATTTGGAATGAATCTTGCCGGTGGATGGGACAATGTTGTAGCTAATGTTCCTGCTGAAACATTTGACATGTTTAAAGGTTATAATGTAATGGATGTTATCAGTTTAACAATCATGTATGTTGCTACATTTACTGTAGGACAGGAAGCTGTATCCAGATATTACGCTGCAAGAGACGGAAAAGCAGCAAGACAGGGATCTGTCCTTGCTGCGATCGTAAACTTTATCTACGCTTTTGTTCCGACACTTATGGGAATCATCGTACTTGCACTGATCAATATGGGCAAATTCAATGCTGCGGACTTCCAGGATGTTGGTGCCCGTTATGCACTTCCGGTTCTTGCTATGGAAGCAATGCCGGCAGTTATCTGCGGATTGTTATTTGCAGGTATCGTATCTGCCACAATGTCAAGTGCTGACTCAGACCTTCTTGGTGCCGGATCGATCTTTGCAAATGATATTTACAAGATTGTGATTAAGCCTAGCGCATCTGATAAAGAGATCATGGTCGTAACTCGTGTTACAATGGCAGCTGTAGGTGTTTTTGCTACTCTGATTGCATTATTTAATACTTCAAGTATTGTTACAATCCTGATGTTTGCCTTCACCCTTCGTGCCGCAGGTTCTTTCTTCCCATATGTTCTCGGACATTACTGGAAAGGAGCTTCCCAGGCAGGAACCATGCTTCTCTGATCGCCGGAACTATTGTTGTAGTATATCTGGAGCATGTTTCCAAAGGAAATCTGTTCGGTCTGCACTTCAATCAGCCGATCGTACCTGGACTGGTTGCTGCGTTGATTGCATTCCTTATCTTCTCACTGGTTATGCCTCCAAAGAAGCAGACAACAGAGCTTGCACCTGAAGAGTAATTTTCAGGAATCATATACCAGACATAAATCTATAAATATACTAAAACTTCTTTTAAAAAAATAGCAGATATAAGAAACAGCAAGGCTACTGCCAAAAGCATTATCATTAAAATGCTTTCCCGACAGTAACCCTGCTGTTTCCATTTTTGTTTGGATTTCTCTTTTTTGTTCAGATTTCTCTTCTTATTTAAATTACTTTATGCTCCAGCCATTTTCTGCTGTGGAATCGCCAGGTGAAAATAATACTTCTGACCGTCCAGTCCGCAAACATTCCGATCCATACTCCCATCGGGCCAAATCCCATTACACGGATCAGAAATACACACAGGCAGAATCTGCATGCCCACATTGTACAGCAGGATGTGATCATAGAAAATTTTGCATCCCCTGCTGCTCTCAATCCATATGCCGGAACAAATGACATAACCCATACAAGCGGTTTTACAATCGTGATCCACATTACCATATGGAAACACATCTTCGCACTCTCCGGTTCCATACCGCCGAGAATCGTAATTGGTTTCGTCAGTGCAAAAACAATCACACAGCTCGCAGCCATAACGATCTCAGCAATCACGCAAAGCTTTTTGATGTAATAAACTGCCTCATCCTTCCGGTCAGCTCCCAGACATTGACCTACAATTGTCATCAATCCGATTCCGACTCCGATACCACCGATTCCGTTCAGATTCTCCAGAATGTTCGTCATTGCCTGCGCAGCGATTGCTGTTGTTCCAAGTGTTGATACTGTGGACTGAATCGCCAGCTTTCCTAACTGGAACACACTGTTCTCCACACCGGATGGAATTCCGATTCCAAGGACCTGCGGATCATTCTCCAGTCTGGACGGATTTTCAGATAATCTCGTACCACAATTGGCTGACGATCCAGACGAAGCTCTGCCAATACTACAACCGCACAGAAAATACGTGAAATCAAAGTTGCCAGTGCAGCTCCCGCGACTCCCATATGGAAGCCCCAGATCATAATTGCATTTCCGACAATATTCATCACGTTTGATACCATTGAAATGAGCATCGGATCTCTCGTGTTCTCCTGTGCCCTGAAGATCGATGCCGCTGCATCATACGCCGCAATAAACGGAAATGATAATGCAGTGTAGAAGAAATAGATTTCAGATGCTCTCATAACATCTGCTTCAACTGCTCCAAAAATCAGGTGAAGTAACGGTTTCTGAAAAATAAGACAAAATGCGCTGACAGCTACTGATATAAGAGTGATGATAAATAGTACCTGTCGTGCAGACTCATTTGCCCGTTCTTTATTCCCCTGTCCAATGTACTGGGCGCAGACGATCGCACCTCCGGCTGCCAATGCGGAAAATGCCTGGATTACCAATATATTAATAGAATCCACCAGTGATACCGCTGAGATTGCTGCTGATCCCACATTACTAACCATCATCGTATCCGCGGTACCCATGATGGAGTTCAATAACTGTTCCAGTATGATTGGTACTAAAAGAGCACGGATCATCTTGTTGCTGAACATATGTTGTTGATTTATATTCGCTGCCATTTATATTAAGCTTCTTTCTTCTCTGTAAGCTTTTTAATTCCCTGAATTGCTACGATTACTCCAAGGATAAGAAGCAGAACAGCAAAGATCAGCTGTAATGTATTTCCAAGGCTCAGACCTGTTGTCATAAACTGACCTCCCAGTTTACAGATTGTCATCCCAAGTGCTGTAAATGTTACTGCCATCATAAAGATCATTGGGATCCAAAGCATTGCTCCCTGGCGTTTTGTCTTCTTAAGGAATACTGCACATGCAATCAGTGCAAGTACTGACAGAAGCTGGTTTGCTGATCCAAACAGTGGCCAGATCTCTGCATATCCTACCTTTGCAAGTAAGTATGCAAGTACCAGTGTAATAACTGTTGAGAAATATTTATTGGTTGCTACTTTCTTGTACAATGGCAGATGATCCATATCTGTATCATCATCAATAAAGAATTCCTGGAAAGAAAGTCTTCCGACACGTGCAACGGAATCAAGTGATGTCAGTGCAAATGCTGATACTGCAAGGTTGATCAGTGTAAATACAAGTGAATGCGGTAATCCGATCACTTCAAGGAAGTTTGCGATTGCTCCTGCAAAAATCTGTGGCTGTGTTGTCAGTCCCTGTGCTGCTGCCTCGCCGTCAGCGAAGGAAGCAACTGCGATCAGTGCGATTACAGCAAGCATACTTTCCATGATCATTGCTCCATAAGATACTGGGAGCATGTTCTTCTCACTCTTAATCTGCTTAGAAGCAGTTCCTGAAGATACCAGTGAATGGAATCCGGATACAGCTCCACAAGCAATTGTTACAAACAAAATCGGGAACATATAACTTCCATCTACATTGAAGCTTGTAAAAGCCTTCAGATTACAGGATGGATTTGCTATAAATACTCCTACAACAGCTGCTGCAATCATAAAGATCAGCAAGTAACTGTTCAGGTAATCACGTGGCTGAAGAAGCATCGTTACCGGTGCGACACTGGCAATCAGAATGTAAATAAAGATCAGGATATGCCATGTCTCTCTTGTCAGATACATCGGGAAATAAAGTCCAAGTGCTACCGCTGCAACAAGCATAACAATCGCAATTGCTGTATTAACCCACTTATTCAGTTTGGCATATTTCAAAATGCAGCCAAGTGCTACCGCTTCTACAATAAAAAGCATTGATGTTGTTGCAACAGCACCATTTGCTGCTACTTTACTTATAGTTCCTGCATCATCAGCTACGAATCCATTGAATGTTCCTGCAACTACATCCGCAAATGCAGCAACAACAAGAATACAGAATAACCAGCAGAATAACAGGAATAATTTCTTTCCGAGTTTACCGATATACTCCTCGATAATATAACCAATTGTACGTCCTTTGTTTTTTACAGAAGCATACATGGATGCAAAATCCTGCACTGCTCCGAAGAAAACGCCTCCGATCAGAATCCATAAAAGCACCGGAAGCCATCCAAAGATTGCTGCCTGGATCGGTCCATTGATCGGTCCTGCTCCTGCGATAGATGCGAACTGATGACCAAATACGATATTCGTATCTGCCGGCACATAATCTACGCCGTCTTCCAGCTCATAAGCAGGAGTCTTTGCATTCGGGTCAATTCCCCATTTCTTCTCGAGATATCTTCCATAGAAAAGATATCCTCCACCTAATACAACGATGGCAATGACCATCATTATAACTCCGTTCATTTTCTTTCCTTCTTTCTTAACTATAATCCAGATGCTCTAGTCAATAAATAGATCGCACTCTGTTTTTATGTTAAGAGTTTAGCACTTCATTGCGCTAAATTCAAGAAGGATTTTATATAATTTTTATGTTTTTTTAAGATTTTGGATAAACATATTGCACAAGGGGGGTTTTTATTGGTTTTCTTTAATCCTCCTGTAGAATGTAGATTTTGATAATTTGGTTGCCAGTAAAGCTTCTTCTAATGGAATTTCTTTCTTTTGAAAACGAGAAATAATTTCCTCAAGAAATTTATCATCTATCTCTTTTCGCTTTCTTCCTTTATATTTTCCTTTTTCCTTCGCCAAAGCAATTCCCTTTTTCTGTTGTCGTTTTCTAAGCTGCTCATCCATCTGAAACATACCTTCCAATACGGGCATCCAGTTTTTATAATCTTCAACGTTCAGATTAATTTTTTCCTGTTTTGATTTTAATCGAATTCCATAATGCATTAAGCGATTCAGCATCTTTACGCAGGATCTTGAATCAGTTCCCAAAGAAGAAATATTTTCAATAATGATTTCATCCCCATATTGTCCCTTCTCAATACATGCTTTCAACTCTCTGGCATTTTCAACTTTTTTACTAACAGTTTCTTCTCTTGCACGCTCTACAATCAAATTATCAATTGCAGCACGAAGATCTGTCCTGATCAGCCACTCCAATCTGTCATAATAGTCAAGTCCTACACTGTCTAACAATTCCCACAGATCTTCTCTGGAACTTCCAGGCGTCCTCTCTGTAATGAATACCGGCACATAATTAACTCTGTAATAATGATCCAGGCGTAAATCCATATCAATCCCCGGAATTCCCTGAAATACTCTAGTAGAAAGCGTATCTATAATCGGCCAGAATGGAGAAATAATATATTGAAATTCTTCATTTTCAAACTCCTCATACGTGATCCTTCCAACCTGAATCTTTTCATTTTCCTTTGTAACAGCTTTAATAATTCCACTATTTCGATAAATTGGTACTTCCTTAATCGGTGTCGTGTATTCATTTCTTGCAACCCAATCTGTTCTTACATATGTGCTCATATAATATTCACCACCTCAATCTGATATCTTAATAAATCATCTGTCACCTGTTAATTTCTCAAATGGATTCTCTATCATTTTCTGATATCGTACCAACAAAATCTCTTTATAAAATCTTTTTCTTATCTTTGAAATTTCATTTATTGAATCAATCATTTTTCAACGTTTGTCATATTAATTCTT
>NZ_QTZH01000130.1:0-2043 GCF_003462585.1 Ruminococcus sp. OM04-4AA
ATGTCAATGGTCATATTTCATTATTTAGTACATATTAAAATAAAAATTTGTTTAGAGAATATAAAAACTAAAAACAAAGGATGTACGTAACGATAATGTATACTTCTCTTTATGTTAGAGTGATAACATTGGGTCTTGTTGTGTTGAACAAATATCTTTTTTGTTTAATATTGTTTTGGAACGACGATGCATGATGAAAGTAAAAATACACAGAATGAAAATGGACGTTCCAAGTGAAAGTAGTAGGTTTCCATTTGTAATACCAATAATTAAATATCCGATTAAACTACATCCAGCGACTGTTAGAGCGTAAATCATCTGTGTTGAAACATGGGTAAGGTGGTTTACACCAGCACCCGCACTAGAGAGAATAGTTGTATCAGATATTGGAGAACAATGATCTCCAAAAACACTTCCAGCTAACGTTGCAGCAAGAGAAGAAAGTAGCAATTCAGGACAAATTGATTGAGCAACAGGGATTATAATAGGAATTAAAATACCAAAAGTTCCCCATGAAGTTCCGGTGGAAAAACTTAAGAATGCAGCAAGTATAAATACAAGTGCAGGAAGCAAAGCACCTGGAAGTCCGGTAGTTTCTATAAAAGTTTTTACAAAAACAGGTGTACTAAGTAAATCGCGACATACACCACCGATTGTCCATGCTAGCATAAGTATACAACCGGAAGTAATCATTTGTTGCATGCCTTTTGTAAAGTTATCCATGAATTCTTTAAATGTCATGATTTTTCTCGGTATATACATAAAAAGTGCAGTAATAATTCCAGCAAAACTTCCCCAAACAAGGGCTTGAGCTGCAACACAGTTTCCTAGAGCAGCGGTGATAGTGTGAAGTGAAGGATCATTGCTCCAGTAGCCACCATTGTAAAGCATGCCAAGGATTGCAGTTACAATGAGTACAAGAATTGGAACAATCATATCAGCGACACGTCCAGATTTTGGCTGTGCCAATGAATCTTTTTGTTCATCAAGTCCGCCGAGGAAACCTCTTTCAGCTAATACCTCATGTTTTGCCATAGGACCAAAATCCAAGGAAAAGACACAGAGGAGAAAAACCATAAGAAGGCTAAGAATGGCGTAAAAATTGTATGGAATAGCCGTAATAAAGGCTTTAAATTCAGAGTCAAAAGCACCTGTATTTTTAAGATAACTACCGACAGCAGCTGCCCAACTTGATATAGGTGCGATGATACAGATGGGTGCAGCTGTTGCATCAATAATGTAAGCAAGTTTTGCACGGCTGACATGATGTCTGTCAGTTATAGGTTTCATAACTGTTCCTACTGTCAAGCAATTGAAATAATCGTCTAAAAAAATCAAACAACCAAGCAAACTAGTAAGTAATAGAGAGGAACGTTTTGTACGAATGATTTTTGATGCCCATTTTCCATAAGCTTGAGCTCCTCCAGAAGCATTGATTAGATAAACTAATCCGCCCAACAAAAAACAGAAAATGATAATATTCATATCAGCTTTTTGTATCATAACGTCAAATACAGTAGAAACGGGACCAACAATCGGATTCATACCAGAAGCGATAGAGTAAATAATGGTTCCAGATAAAACACCTGCTATAAGTGAAAATAGAACCTCTTTTGTGATTAATGCAAGAATAATAGCAATCATAGGCGGAAGAATAGACAACCACCCAACATATACAGCATCCATAATAAAAATCTCCTTATCTGTTTGTTTTTTAATAGTAAAAAATAGAATTAAAAGAATTGCCACGATTAGGTAAGGAGAAAAATTTCATTACCTAACATGGAGAATTCCGTTTTAGGAATTCGCACAGAATTTTCCGTGAAGTAGTTAACACGTGTTCTCATAAGATAGACCTCCTTATATTATAAAGTAGTAGTGTTTATAGACCCTCTCCAAGGTCTGTAGCTACGCAAATAAGTGGAATAACATAATTTGTATTAAAAAAATAAAATATGTATATGTACTAGATGAGTGAATTATATAATTTGTATTAAAAAAATAAAATATGTATATGTACTAGATGAGTGAATTATACCGCGA
>NZ_QTZH01000131.1:0-2012 GCF_003462585.1 Ruminococcus sp. OM04-4AA
CTAATGTAAAAAATTTGTATTGTATTGAACTTTAGAAAACCTTTTTATGAGAAACTAATGTAAAAAATTTGTATTGTATTGAACTTTAGAAAACCTTTTTATGAGAAAGGAAAGCATATGCAAGAATATTATAAAATATATTTTCCTTATTCCAAAGAATATTTATTGGAACAGATTAAGAAGACTACAAAACCATTATGTATTTCAAACCAGGCTTATAGAGATATGGCACTTGCAGCCTACAAAGAAGAGGATAATACCTTATGTATCGGATATGCAGCAGGAAGTATGACAGGCGGTGGCTGGGAAATGCTCCAGACACATATAAAAAGCTATGGGGGAGATGTAATGCTGGAAGGTACGTTTGTGCTTTTGCCATACATAAAAAAAGCTGCACTATTTTTTCTGCTCATAGTGATTTTATTTGCATTGTTTTTTTCTCAGGGAGATTTATTGATTTTAACAGAATGTCTGATTTTATTTATGTTTCCATTATATCTGCTGTATAGGAATATTTCTAAGATAGGAAAATGTGAAGAAGGGCGACGGCTTGTTTTATTATATCTGGAAAAGGTGCTTCATGCAAATGTGGAAATATCCGTAGAGGAAGAATAAAGAAATGATAGGGGAAAACGAGAATGAAAAAGATTAATGAACAAACAAAAAGTTTTTTACTATACGGTATAGAAGATGTGATTAAGCCGAAAGAAATCTACAAATTAGATGGAGCAATCTTGTTTCTAGTATTTTTATTTTTCTTTTTATCTGAATCAGCTCCATCACCGTTTTTTTCAAAAGTATTTTTAGTTATTGTTTATCTTGGATTCGTGATTCTTAGTTTTTCAAGAACAGAAGTGACAGGGAAAAAGGTTTTTTGGATCATTGGAATACAAAGTCTGACGTTTTCTATTTTGTTCTGTTGGGCAGCAACTATCCTCATGCTGACAACTATGAAAGAAGAATATTATAAGAGGTATCTAACCATACTCGTTATCATTTACATACTGGTAATCGCTGCATACATTTTTCTTATAATAACTTTGATTAAAAAAGATATCTACAATCCATCTTCTTCCAAAAAGCTGGCTGGAGGATGGTGTATTACTAGTTTTGTATTGCTTGGAATGGGTGTCGCAAAAGTACTTAGTAGCAGCGTTGAATATACAGCCATGATTAGAATTGCAAGCCTTTGTTCCTATTTTTGTTCTTTGGGTTCTATCTTAGGAGTTTTTCACCTGGTAAAGTATTTTGCTGTCAAAAAATGGGAGGTTGAAAAATGAATATTTTTATGAAAAGAATATAGATGAAAATAATTATAGCATCCAGGAAGAAGGATGGCTGGGAATTTTATTTTTGGTTGGAACTATATTTTTCTCAGGATTACTTTTGTATGGTTTTATAGACGGACAGGCGGATTTTTCAGTTATAGTGGCGTATGGAATATTGATTGCTTTTTCTGGAATCTGTACCCTGCATTTGTTCCTGTGGAGAGTCAAGGTAAATCATGATGTAATTGAATACCGGTCGTTTTTGGGAAAAAAATATTATAAATTTTCAGATATAACAAGAAGTGTACATAAAGAAAATGGTACATTGGAAATATATGCAGGGGACAAAATAATATTCAAATTTGATGAAAACATAAGCGCATCATTGTTTGCAAATAGTCTGTCTAAGCATAAAATTTCACAAGAAACATGGTTGAGTTGTAGAGATAAAAAGTGCATCATAAGACCAAAAGAAAGCCACTATGTTCTGCCAGGCATTTTCTTTTTATATTTGGTTTACAATAGTGTGATACTTGTATTCAATGCAAAAGAAACAGCTTTTGTTTTCCTTTTATTCTCTCTTGTACCGGGAGGTATATTTTTCTATTTTTTAATGGACAAAACAATTGTCAAGGATGGATGGCTATATAGAAATGGATTTTTAAGGAAGAACTGTAAAATAAGATTAACGGATATTACCCAGATGAAAAGAAAAAAGAATTTATTTGGAGAAGCTCTTATTTT
>NZ_QTZH01000132.1:0-1881 GCF_003462585.1 Ruminococcus sp. OM04-4AA
TCCTTCAAAATACTCATCAAAATACTCATCCAATACTGTTGCATCCTTTTTAACAACATAACCACTTCCACCGATTCCTTTCTTCTAATTTTTTTGTTTCTTAAATCTTACGCTTGTAATATTTAAAACTCAAATCTATTTCAGGAATTGTATACTCCAGATTCACCATCTTTATGTGCGATATATCCTATTTTATTACCATCCTCTATATCTTCTCCATTTTTGTTACCCTGTCATTTTAAAGAACATCCTTACTTACACTGTTACATATTTTTCCGCTTCTTCTTTGCACTTCAACGTATTTCCATGCCCAATTACATATTCCATACATTCTTTTCCCTGCTCTTCTTTTCCGATTCGGTAGTAACATACTCCCAGCAGGAATCTGCGTGTAACCTCATAATAAGGCAGCTTTTCCGTATCATTTTCCAGTAATCTTACTGCTGCCTCATCTTCACCTTTCAGCATCAAATTTTTTGCCATAAACAGTGGATTCTTTTGAAATACTTTCCCTGCTTTTTCTAATGTAGCCGAATAACCTGCCGCATCTTTCTCCTGATATTTCTTCGACAGTTCGAGATTCGTCATGACCTGCTGCCAAGAACGTCCCTCTCTTTTTCCTTCCCATTCATTCTTTATATACTCTTCTGCCTTCTGCAACTGCCCATTTATGATCAGTGCAACTACATATTTAGACTCAGCTATCAGCATGACACTTTTTTGAAATCCATGATAATCCAAGCTCTTTCCGTATCTTATCAACTCTTCCAGCATTTCTGAATATTTTTCTGCATCACATTGCTGTGACAGAATCCGGTCAATTTTTGAAAAATCTCTGAGAATGTCCCTGATTAAAATGAATATACCTGCAATCAGATCAACCACCACGCAAATCCACAGAAGCCAGGGATCTGTCGTGACCCAGCCCGGCTGCTTTACATCGAAAAAGAGTACTGTCTCCTGATGCGGGAACGGATTTCCTTTGAAAATACTCACCACACAGATCAATGCTGCATAAATCAACAGCACATTCCGTATCATCCTGATGTGTCCATTTTTCTGCTTTTCATAAATCTTTTTTATCTGCTCTTCCATTTTCTCTACCTCGCTGTCACACTATTTTTGTACCTACAACATAATTATACATAATTTCTGCTGTTATTGAAATCTTCTCTTGCTGTCTCCTGCTTTCCGGGAGTATAAGCTGCCAGCAGAGTTTTATGGCACTCGGACAGGCAAAGATCAGTCTGCTTCTTGCATGCCTGCGAAAACTGATCCTGCTGATCCCTCTGATCTTTATCCTGCCGCTCTTTTTATCTGATAAAGTATTTGCAGTTTTCCTTGCAGAACCAGTCAGTGATATCCTGGCGGCTGCCATTACAACCATAACCTTCTTAAGCCGCTTTAATGGAATATTGAACCAGAAAGACCTCGCCTGCTGCAAAATTTTCACCAATACAGACTGATGCAATTAATGCCAGTGATACCAGTACATCTGATTGCCTGAACCTGTCCGATTATTTTCTTCAGTCTTCGGTGCAGATTATCTGCATCCATACATTGTCTCATCTTCCCATCTCCTTATCACCAGAAATATTAATATTGTAGCGAATCTCTGTTCGGTTGTACAATATCAACTGCTGCCTGTTCTTCTTTCTCCGCTGCCTTGCAAAATTTTTCTACTTTTTCACGATTGACCATATCAATCTGATTATCACAATCTACTGCCGCATATCCTTTCTCTTCCAGACAATTGATAATTTTTCTTTTCGCCTTTAATGTATTTAACTCCGACTTCTCCTTCATATAAACAGACCGAAAAGTTTGCGCTGTTTTTTTTGCTTCTGCATTCATTTCAGATTCTACGGTTTCTTTCTTTTC
>NZ_QTZH01000133.1:0-1870 GCF_003462585.1 Ruminococcus sp. OM04-4AA
AATACTTTGGTATTCCCGTTGCTCTCACTTGGTTCATGTCGCAGAAAACCTTTGACGGAAAGAAGCCGTACAGCTTTTTGAAATCACAGATAACCTATGCCCTGCGACCTAAAATCACTTATGCAGGAAAAGCCGTAAAACTGCATAAGCAGATATTGAATGAAACAATCACGGCAGTAAGGAGTGTGAACTATGTTCCCAATAAAATATATTGACAATAACCTTGTCTGGAACAAGGACAATGAAGTGTTTGCCTATTATGAGCTGATACCATACAACTATTCTTTTCTATCCGCAGAGCAGAAATTTATCGTGCATGACAGTTTCCGACAGCTAATCGCACAGTCCCGTGAGGGTAAAATTCATGCGTTGCAGATTGCCACAGAAAGCTCCATACGAAGTATGCAGGAGCAGTCAAAGAAACTGGTAACGGGAAAATTAAAGGGAGTTGCCTACCAGAAAATAGACGAACAGACCGAAGCGTTAGTATCTATGATTGGGAACAATCAAGTGGACTACCGCTTTTTTCTTGGCTTTAAGCTCATGGTTACGGAAGAACAGCTCAATCTGAAAAACATCAAAAAATCGGCGTGGCTGACATTCAAAGAGTTTCTCCATGAAGTGAACCACACGCTGATGAATGATTTTGTTTCCATGCCGAATGATGAAATCAACCGTTACATGAAAATGGAAAAGTTACTGGAAAATAAAATCTCCCGTCGCTTTAAGGTGCGTCGCTTGGAAATCAATGATTTTGAGTATCTCATGGAACATCTTTACGGCAGGGACGGTGTCGCTTATGAAGATTATGAGTACCAGCTACCAAAGAAGAACTTGCAGAAAGAAACGCTGATAAAATACTACGACCTTATCCGTCCGACAAGATGTGTGATTGAGGAAAGCCAGCGATATTTACGCTTGGAACATGAGGATAAGGAAAGCTATGTGTCCTATTTTACCGTCAATGCGATTGTAGGCGAGCTTGATTTTCCGTCAAGCGAAATTTTCTATTTCCAGCAACAGCAATTCACATTCCCCGTTGATACTTCCATGAATGTAGAAATCGTGGAGAACCGAAAAGCATTAACAACCGTCCGCAACAAGAAAAAGGAATTGAAAGACCTTGACAATCACGCCTATCAAGCTGGAAGTGAAACCAGCTCAAATGTGGTGGACGCTTTAGACAGCGTGGACGAGCTGGAAACAGACTTAGACCAGAGCAAAGAAAGTATGTATAAGTTAAGCTACGTTATTCGGGTGTCTGCACCCGATCTTGACGAGCTGAAACGCCGTTGTGATGAAGTCAAGGACTTTTACGACGACCTCAATGTAAAGCTGGTGCGTCCTGCTGGAGATATGCTGGGGCTTCATTCTGAATTTTTACCAGCCAGCAAGCGATATATCAATGACTATGTGCAGTATGTAAAATCAGATTTTTTAGCTGGGCTTGGCTTTGGTGCGACACAGCAGTTAGGAGAAACTACGGGTATCTATATGGGCTATTCCGTTGATACGGGAAGAAATGTGTACCTGCAACCGTCTTTAGCTTCGCAGGGCGTAAAAGGTACAGTAACAAATGCCCTTGCTTCTGCTTTTGTCGGTTCGCTTGGCGGTGGTAAGTCGTTCTGCAATAATCTTCTGGTATATTATGCGGTGCTGTTTGGCGGTCAAGCACTTCTGTTAGACCCTAAAAGTGAGCGTGGTAACTGGAAAGAAACACTCCCAGAGATTGCACATGAAATCAATATCGTAAATCTTACCAGCGACAAGGACAATGCAGGACTTCTTGACCCATTTGTGATTATGAAGAATGTAAAAGACGCTGAAAGTCTGGCAATCGACATCTTAACATTCCTTACGGGTATTTCCT
>NZ_QTZH01000134.1:0-1821 GCF_003462585.1 Ruminococcus sp. OM04-4AA
TGGCTGGTCGCTCATGGGGACGGGTAGCTCCCGTTGTCGCTGATCCGTCAGCCTTTCGCTGTGCCTGCCTTGCTTCTTGTGCCTTTTGAAGCTCCATACGCTTGTCAGCAATATTCTGCCTGCGTTGCTCCTGCTTTTCCAATCGTCCCGTCTGTCTGGACTGCTGTTCCTGCACCATGCCACGCTTGAAATCTGATACGCTGGACTTTGCCTTTTCCTTTGCGGAATATACCGCATAAGCGGTCTGTGTCGGCATATCCTTGATGTTTTCTTTGACAGCATTTGCCTTGTCTTTCACTTTATTTTTCGTATCTAAGACAGCACCCACCTTTGAGCCTGCTCGCTGTCCCATGCTGGAAGTGGTATTGCCCCGATTTTCTTTAGAAGCTGTATTTTTTCTTTCCGCTCGTTTGCCAGCAACGGCACTTCCAGCCACCGCACCAGCCACACCACCCGAAATACCGCCAGCACTTACTGCCCTTGCAATACGGTGTTCCATACGCCTAGCCCTATGTCGCATAAACAGATACGGTCTGCGGAAAATCCTGCGTCCCATGCTTTGACTGTCATTAGCGTTCAAAGAGAACATACTCATTAAGTCGCCCAGCTTCATATAGATACCAGCGAAACACACTATCTGCAAGAACGCCACCATAAAGAACGGATAGTCCGTGGAAATGTTGTAAAACATACTGGAAATACTGAACGCCACCGTTACAATGAGCGTTATTCCTGCCCGTGTCATTATGGTATTAAACACCCTCACGATTGCCTGCTTTGCCATGCTTTCATAGCTCGGTATCATAGAAAGTAAAAAGCTGATAGGTAAAAACATAGCGAAGATAATAAAAAGTATCTGGCTAAATAACATCATGCCCGTAAGCAAGAATACAAATATCGTGATACCTAAGTTGAAGAACAAGAGGAAGAACACCATACCTAAACGGTTTACCACCTGCGGTATCGTCAGATTGTTATTGTCGTTATCCTCGATTTCTGTTTTCACGACTTCCTCTCTGGTCTTTCCGTCCTCGTCCTCTGGACTTACTGATACCAGAGCTTCCACACGGTCTGCCCCGATTTCTTCTGCGTTGCTGTTCCCGAATTGTAAGAGTAACCACGGCTGTTCCACTTGAATAGAAAATAGGCTGTCCCGTATCAAGTCCACGCTGTCCTTGCCCTCGCTGTCAGAGTTGGGGAGCATGATTTTTGTTCCCAAGTCCAAAGAAGCGGTACTGATGTCTGATGAAAATTCATTTATCTTCTTGATATAGTCGGGAGCGTAGGCAATAAACGAAGCGGACAGCACGAACACCACCACAAAGTTGATAACAGCGTGAAGTGCCTTGCTGGTTTCCCGTTTTATCAGTCCTGTATAGGCAACATAAAGTCCCACCACTAAGATAATGAGAAGCAGGAAACCGACATAAAAGCCAGAGCTGGAAAAACCGTTCTGTGTTACGCCTGCAAGGGTCTGTATGCTTTTTCCGATACTGTCTGCCATATCATTGATGAAGTCCAGCTTATAGGCTTCCTGCACCACATAGCCCGTAGCATTGCTTAAATAAAGGCTTATCGTCCAGACAAAATTGGTAATGCAGTAAAGCCCGTACTGTACCGATTTTCCGATACCGTCCAGCCAGTTCCACGGCAACCACGACCAGCTATTATCCACATAAAAATCAAGCTGGTAATTCGACAGCGGATATTTAGAGTAAAGATTTTCTGCGTTTATGGTATCGTCCACAAGCCCCGTCGCATGAGCCACCGTCCCCAGAAGTGAAAGCAGGATAAGGGAGAGTGCCACCACGAACAGAGCCA
>NZ_QTZH01000135.1:0-1789 GCF_003462585.1 Ruminococcus sp. OM04-4AA
GATACTCCTATAAATCCATTCATATATGTACTAAATCTTGGTTTAACAATCTTGTTATTTTTCCAAGCATTTCTAGCACGTGTAATTTGACTTCTATAGTACCTATCAGATTTAAAAATTTTATTTCCCCACTTAGTACCTTTTATTTTCCCAAAATTTCCCTCTATTTCTTTGATACCGTCTGTCGTTTTTTCATTTAACCATTTTTTTGCCAATTGACGCTGTAATAAGTACCTGACACCTCATCTCTTTGGTAGCCCGTATAACCAAACGGCTGTATCTTCCCCTGGTTCTGGTACAAAAATGGTATTATTTTCTATTCTTTTTTAATTGATTGACATAATATGATTTTACTGGTATTTTTCGCCTTTCTATATCATCCATAAATTCGCTTTTATCAACGCCTCCATCAATAGTAAATAACTTTTCTCCATTTACATAAACCCGAATAGAACTTTTCTTTCTCTCACAATATGTAATATCTCCAAACTGAAAATTTTTCTTATTTCCAAAAGTTGAACGCCATATAATTTCATCTCCATTGACTTCTAATTTCCATACCATCATATTTACTGTACCAACTATGCCAACTAAAAAAAAGAAGCCAAATACACATACAACAAATGTATCTTCTTGTTGTGCTATTCCCATAGCCATACAACAAGCAAAGAATATTGTACCTACAACAAACATTATTGCGAGTATTTTTTCGGTCTTTACAACATAATGTGTTTTTATAATCCCTTTTTTTTGTTCTTCTTCTCGTTCTTTCGCCTTCTTTTCTTGAAGTTTTATGATATATCCCAATACAACAAAAACAACAAGATATGGACCTACTTGTATAAACATTCTCAAAAACATGCGTATAAATTCATTCATCTCCATTATACCTCCTACGCTTCACATCGTTCAACATTATTTATTCCTTGTATAGTTCCCAATTCTAACATCAATACTTTTCCCATCATTTTCTTTCCAAAACTTTCATTTATGTCTTTGGCAGACTCCACCAATTTTTGCTTTAACCATTTTTTTCCTAGTTCATCTTGTAATATCTCAAGTTCCTTTACTTTTCTTGTTGCACGTTGATAACTTTGGCCTTTCATTCGCTTCTTTCCATATCCTGCCAAATGTAATTTTGCCTTATGCACATCATCATTAGTTTTTCTCAATTGTTCTTGGACAGTAGGTCCTTTCCCTTTAATTTTATATTTTCCAGCACCATAAGTTAAAGCATCAATACCTCCATCTATTACCACTGATCCCCAATTAACCTCACTCAATTTTTTATCGTCTGCATAAATTTGAGTTGCAACACTTGTCGCCGCTCCTGTAGCTCCTGTGGCAAGTACACCACCAACTATTCCTATTCCACTTCCTGCAATCCCACCTTTTATAGCCCCACCTATGGCATTTACAGCAACCTCTTTTAGATTTAACTTTCTATCCAAAATTATTTGTGTTGCAAGTGAAAATATTCCTGCTGTAGCAGCTCCAATAAAAGCTCCTGCAATAATTGTTGGAAATTCCCCATTGTAATCTGCATATATTAAAGAATTATTCCAACAATAACTATATCTATTAAGTGTTTCTGGATACTCAACAAAACCAACAATCAAATCCTGCTCTGCAAACCTTCCGTTCTCTGCGAGATATTCTCTCGCCTGGGCATAGTAGGTTCCTGCTATCTCATCTCTTTGGTATCCCGTATAGCCAAACGGCTGCATCTCCCCCTGGTTCTGGTACAGGTCTTCCCCAAAGGCTCCATATCCATAGCTCTCTTTGATTG
>NZ_QTZH01000136.1:0-1787 GCF_003462585.1 Ruminococcus sp. OM04-4AA
GGGCGTGTGAAAAAACGAGAGTTTTTTCATGCGTCCTTTTGCTTATGATTATAATAATAGTTATATTACATAAAAAAGGGCATAATTCCCCTTCCCCCATAAGAATGCTATTATGAACTCCTATGCGGTAGCTGCAACTTTTTTCTGTTTGTTGTGATATTTATAAAGATTGTGTCCGATAGAAACGAGAAATACTTCAAGCAATACAGATTTTATCCCTCTTCGGACAATTCTTTTGTACCACCGGTCGTTTTTCATGATACCAAAGGTACCTTCTGCCTGAATGGATCTGTTCATCCTTAGAAGCGCTCCCTGGATACTTTCGAGATTTTCTATCACTTCCTGATGCATCGCTGTAAGTTCGCGGTTGATCCGAACAGTACGGTTTTTGTCTGTCTTTTTACATTGTTCTGCGTATGGACAGCCGGAGCAGTCTTCACACTGATACACTTCTTCCTGTCGCCCATACTTGTTCCCTTTTACGTTTTTTCGATACTGAAGATAAAAGTTTTTCCCGTTTGGGCAACGCATGATTCCGTCTTCCCCGATTGGAAAATTTACTGCACGAAATGGATCTTCATGGTATTTCTTGTCCGTAGTTTCTTTCTTGAACATGGGAAACTTCATATATTTTTCCATTCCTTGCTGCTCACAGAAGATGTAATTGTTGTAAGAACCATAGCCGGCATCTGCTACTGGGTACTTCGGATAGAAGCCATATGTAGTATAAAACTTGTTCATTAATGGAATAAAACAATCCATATCTGAACGATACTGATTTACATCAACAACAGCAATGTATTCATCTGCAACACCGACCTGTACATTATAAGCTGGAAGCAACTGGTCATTTCCCATGTAGTCTGTCTTGATTCGCATAAAAGTGGCCGAATGATCTGTTTTTGAGTAGCTGTTGCGATCTTCTCCACAGATTTTGATTTTTTCCACGTATTCTTCCAACTTAGCAGCATACCCTTTGAGTTTCTCATAATGACGTTGCTGTGTAGTTTTGCGATGTCCCCTGCCATGAACAAATATTGCTTCATTAATCTGCCAGACTTCTGCATACTGTTCAGCAGCTTCCTTCAGATACTCTGGTGCGTATTCACTATTGATACAAAGTTTCATACCTGTACATGAAAGTTCCTCATTGATTTCCTCAAAGAGTGTAGTGATCTTACCAAAGAGACGGTATCTGGATTTTTCGGTTGCTTTTTTCCATACCCAGGAGTATTTATTCGCATTTGCTTCAAACTTGGATCCATCAATGTATAGATGTTGAAGATCCACATGTTCTGTCTTGAAGATTTTTTTGTTTATGTCTTGAAATATTTCTTCAATGGAATCAGCAAGAACTTCGTTGATGAAGTAGCCGAAAGTGCGGTAAGAAGGTGCTTGATGATCCATAAGATACATGAAGCGGAGATTCACTTTACACTGATCCTCCAGTTCACGCAATGATATATAGCCATTCGCCATAAATCCAAACAAAACTGTTTTCAGCATGCTGACCGGGTCATACCTGAGTCTTCCTGTATTATGTTGAGGAATATTTTTCAGATATTTCTCCAGTTCGATTTCTCCCATAAATCTATCAAAAGTCAGCACTGGATCACAGATGTCCAAATAATCTTGAATTAGCATTGGCAAAACTGCCTGTTTTGGGTTAGAATAGATTATGTTATTAATTTTCATTGCAAGTTAATTATAACAGAAAGAAAGACCTTGAGTTCATTATAAACTCTTGGTCTTTCTTTTTGGGGGGACTATTCTTTTTTCACAGCCCC
>NZ_QTZH01000137.1:0-1644 GCF_003462585.1 Ruminococcus sp. OM04-4AA
AAAGGGGGTATCTGATGAATAACAACGATATTCCCGTATGGGAAAAATACACCCTTACCATTGAAGAAGCGTCAAAGTATTTCCGTATCGGAGAAAACAAGTTAAGACGCTTAGCAGAGGAAAACAAGGACGCTGGCTGGCTCATTATGAATGGCAACCGCATACAGATTAAACGCCGACAGTTTGAACAGGTTATTGACAAATTGGACGCAATCTAATGCAAATGAGCCTTGTATGTGTTATGATGAACACAAGTCATATCAAGGCTCTTTCCAACAAGGAAAGGAGCAGACACCATGAAAGAAAAAAGACGGGATAACAAAGGTCGTATCCTGCATACTGGAGAGAGCCAACGAACAGACGGGAAATACTTATATAAATATGTAGACGCATTTGGAAACACAAAATATGTGTATGCTTGGAGATTGACACCCACAGACCCGACACCAAAGGGAAAACGGGAAAAACCCTCACTTCGTGAACTGGAACAGCAGATAAGACGGGATATTGAGGACGGTATCGACAGCACAGGCAAGAAAATGACGCTTTGCCAACTCTATGCCAAACAGAACGCACAGAGGGCAAATGTGAAGAAAAGCACAATAAAACAACGGGAACAACTCATGCGGTTATTGAAAGAGGATAAGTTAGGTGCTAGGAGCATTGATACGATAAAACCCTCTGACGCTAAAGAATGGGCGTTACGCATGAAAGACAAAGGCTTTTCCTACAATACCATTAACAACCATAAACGCTCGTTAAAAGCGTCATTCTATATCGCCATACAAGACGATTGCGTAAGGAAAAATCCCTTTGATTTCAAGTTAAGTGAAGTCCTAGAAAATGATACCAAAGAGAAAGTTGCATTGACAGAGGAACAGGAACAAGCCTTACTCTCATTCATCAAGACGGACAATGTGTATCACAAGTATTATGATGATGTGCTGATACTGTTAAAAACAGGACTTCGTATCTCGGAACTGTGCGGACTGACAGTAGCCGATATTGATTTCAAGAATGAAGTTGTGATTATCGACCACCAGTTACTAAAGAGCAAGGAACAAGGCTATTATATTGAAACGCCTAAGACGAAAAGCGGAATAAGGCAAGTACCATTAAGCAGAGAAACGATACAGGCATTTCAACGGGTTATGAAGAAACGCCCAAAGGCAGAACCATTTGTGATAGACGGACGGGGCAATTTCCTATTTGTCAATCATAAGGACAAGCCAAAAGTTGCGATTGATTACAACGCCTTATTTGTCCGTATGGTAAAGAAATACAACAAGCACCACAAGGACAATCCCTTGCCACATATCACACCGCATACGCTACGCCATACGTTCTGCACAAGGCTGGCAAGCAAGAACATGAACCCAAAAGATTTACAGTATATCATGGGGCATTCAAACATTAGTATCACAATGAATTGGTACGCTCATGCGTCCATAGATACCGCAAAATCAGAGGTTCAGCGTCTAATTGCATAGAAGTATTTACCACGATTTTAACCACGCTTGATAGCGAAAATATAAGAAGATAGACCTAGATATGTGAGGTTTACCACAAAAGCAAAATGCCCGTAGAGCCGATAAAATAAGGCTTTGCGGACATTTAAGAAGATATAAAAAGATAGTCAAAAAG
>NZ_QTZH01000138.1:0-1620 GCF_003462585.1 Ruminococcus sp. OM04-4AA
TATGCTGTAAATCTATATCTGGATGGAAAAGAAAGCCAACGGCGAATTGCCGATATGTTTGATGTAAGTCTTGCATCTGTCCAACAATGGATTCGAAACTATGAATCTATGGGAGTAAATGCATTCACATTGAAAGGAAATAAAAAATATTCCAAAGAATTGAAACAACAAGCAGTCTTAGATTATTTAGCAGGCCATGGTTCTCAAAATGATATTTGCAAAAAATACGGGATCCGTTCAAAAGGTAAGTTACAAACTTGGATAAAGAAGTATAATGGTCATGTAAAATTAAAATCTTCTGGAACAGGAGGAAGCATTGTCATGACCAAAGGAAGAAAAACCACTTTTGAAGAACGGGTTGAAATAGTACAGTATTGTATTGCACATGATCGTAATTATGCCCAAACAGCAGAACAATACCAGGTGTCCTATCAACAGGCTCGCAATTATATAGTCAAATATGAAGCTGGTGGAGTGAAAGCTTTAAGAGATAACCGTGGCAAACGAAAACGTCCCGATGAAATGAGTGAATTAGAAAAGCTGCGTGCTGAAGTTAAAATTTTAAAAGCAGAGAAAGAACGTGCTGAAATGGAGGCATCTTTTTTAAAAAAACTCGAAGAAATAGAGAGGAGGCGGGGCTAAGCCTGGTCCGTCATGAACATATATATCAGGCAATCAAAGAAGAACATGAAGATCATAATTATTCAGTTGCTGCACTTTGTAAACTTGGTAATGTTTCTAGAGCAGCTTATTATAAATGGCTACACAGAGAAATTTCTAAAAGTGAGCAAAAGAATAGGCTTATTGCTGACGAGATAGAAAAGATTCATACAGACTCACCGGATAAAGGCTATCGAAGAATCAGAGATGATTTGGAACGATATCATGGTATTGATGTAAACGATAAACGTGTACTACGCATTTGCCGTAAACTTAATATAAAATCAACTGTCAAGTATTCTAACAACGGATGCACAAGACAGGCTGCAAACCCTCAGTATATAGCGGAAAACATACTTAATCGGGAGTTCACTGCCAAAGCACCAAATGAAAAATGGCTCACTGATGTGACAGAATTCCATTATTATATTGGAATGGAAAAGCATAAAGTTTATCTAAGTGCAATACTGGATCTATATGATAGACGGATTGTTTCGTATGTTATTCGTGATAAGAACAACAATGCTTTGGTGTTTGATACGATAGACAATGCTTTACTTAGAAATCCTGGTGCGCAGCCACTGTTTCACAGTGACAGGGGGTTCCAATATACGAACAGGACATTTCATACAAAACTTGTAAATGCTGGAATAATACAAAGCATGTCGCGAGTTGCTAAATGTATCGACAATGGACCAATGGAAGGGTTTTGGGGAATTCTGAAGAGAGAGCGATACTATGGAAAACGATTCACTGATAGAAGTACTCTCGTAAAAATGATCGAAGATTATATAGATTACGACAACAACAAACGTTTGCAAAGGAATCTTGGAATTTTAACACCAATGGAAAAACATGAAATTTACTTGCAAGCTGCATAAAAACTGCCAGCAGATAAATTTCTGCTGGTAGGAAAAATTTATATTTTTTCAATTGTCTACTTGACGGGGAGCAGTTCAA
>NZ_QTZH01000139.1:0-1611 GCF_003462585.1 Ruminococcus sp. OM04-4AA
AATAAAATTTCACTTAATCGTATAGACACAGCTGTGTAAAAGATTTTTGTTCATCTTCCTGTGTTTCTGATGTAATGTAAGGATTATATATCCTATCCCCTTTTATGAGTACACTGTTCATTGAATTTCACACTTATTTTTACTAATACTTTTTCATTCTTTTCCAGATTCGATATAAATGAACAAAGCCATCCCATATCTACTCTGCATCGTTTCTTATTTTCTATAACATCTTCCCTGATAACATCTGTATTCTTAGCAAATTCTCCCGCTGATATGCCAGATAGTAAACCATATGGTGTAGCTCTAGTTGTTGAACGTATAATATATTTTAATAAAGTACTTTCTATATCTTGATTACGCTTATTCTTATTTAGTTCGGTAATTAAATTATGTGTCGCACTTTCCAAGCCCTCTGCAAGTACCTCATCAATTATTATCTCATCCTTTTTCTTCCCATATGTTTGAAATGTTTCTTCTAGTTTTTCTATAGGGAAAGTTGGACCACGCATATATAGGAATTCATACATTTATATCTTCTATACATTAGAATTCTCCCTCCATTTTATTATACTCACTTATACTATAAACAATATATAATCTTGTTAAGTATTTTCATTGCCTGTCAAATCGGATATGAAATAACTTATAATTCCATCTACCGCTTTCCAATAAAGTTACCGTATAGCACTTGGTTCTTAAATTTAAAACAGGGTCAAGATTACCTTCTCTTGACCCTGTCCTTATTATCATTTTTAAGTGATAATTTAATATATTTCTCTTCTAAAATACTTTTATATTTTCTTAGAAAAATCACATATTTAACAAATAAAAAATGGTACAATCAACAAGTAGGTTTATACGTTCCTTTTAAAAATCACTTCCTACAAGCCCCTCCACAGTAAGAATTGCATGCAGAACAAGTATTAGCTGAACAAGGTTTCTCCGTATTTGTACATCCAACACAAGTTCCATCACAAGACGCTAGTGTTACAATACTTGTGTCACATAAAGTAGGCATCGTACATGTCGTTGCTGTCCCTGTTGTTAAGCATATTGCAGCTGTTCCTTTCGGTTCAGCTTCCATGTTTCCTTTTATCTTCCTAATGTCCAAATCAAAATCATCATAATTTGCCATAAGATCCCTCCTTTTCTGTTAATCTATACAACTTTTTACTTGTATTTAGTATATATCATTTCTACATTAATTTCAATAATTTTCTCACAATTTATACTTTTAATACAATTATTCAGCCATCAAAATCATTTCGGAAAATAGACACAATTTATACCTTAGCCTCATTTTACAGTGCCTGACACTATACCGCCCTGTACTAACGACTTCTGTCACACGGTTCAGTGCATCATGCTTGTATGTCGTCACCTTTCCGTTACGGTCTGTCAGTTTTACGAGGTTATCATTTAAGTCGTATTCATAGCTGACCTTTGTACCATCCGGATACACGATTGCCTGCAGATTATCTGCGTCATCATAAACGTAACTGACATCCTTTTTCGAACCGCTTGTTACTTTGGTGATTCTTCCAAGTGCATCGTATTCGTAGCTGCTCTTACTAACAAGTCTCTGTTTTTGAAACAAAAGAAAGCTAC
>NZ_QTZH01000014.1:0-65265 GCF_003462585.1 Ruminococcus sp. OM04-4AA
TGAATCAATCATTTTTTCAACGTTTGTCATATTAATTCTTGGCTTTATTCTAATTAGTGCCTCATTGCATTCTTTGTAATGTAAACTATTAATCAATTCATAATACGAACTCTTCTGCCCTTTTAATAAAATCTGTGATGTTGGAAATTGATAAACTCTTTTCTCCATCTCTTCTTTTGATTCCATTATTTTTGAAAGTTTTTCATCTGTATTCAGGCGTGGAAATAAAGAAGATCCATTATCGTAGACCGGAGCCATACGGTACCGATTATCTTTCTTTAAAAACCCCCAGTTTGAACCATGTCGGTCAAAATTCCCAATCCAGGCATCGATCAAATACATATCCCAAAAATGCCGCACTGTCTCTTCTACATTAGTAAGCTTCATATTCTCTTCCAACATGAGCATGATGTCTTCATATGTGTATTTATATCTTTCTCTGCTTTGTTCTAAAGTACTGTCTCCCACGTCATTAAACGGCACGAAAATTTCATCACCACCAATAAAATCCTTCATCACCACTACAGGAAGACCATCACATTTTCCTAGAAATGTTTCCTGAGCTTCTATTCCTGCTATTCTAAAAAGGTGTGAACCGATATATTCTGATAAATAACTGCAAGTTAATCCCTGTGGTGAATTCTTAGCATATTTCACAATATAAGGCTCTCCCTGAATCAAAATCCCTTTTTTTCTTTCAGCACCTGTATAATATCGACCACTTGATTTATATTTTGAATAATCCATTTTTCTTCACACCTCTCTTTTTCCCATCATAACATTTTACGTTTTGTAGTGTCAATAGGGTGTATTTTTATTTTGATACTTTTCCCAAAAAATAAGCTGTAAATTGTCAACTCGAACAATCTACAGCTTTCTTATTCCACATTATTCCGCATCAAAATCTGTCTCAAACACGCCTTCCGGTGTTCGCATTGTCAAAATCCCCAGGTTGAAATCTTCATCCTGAATCGTGATATGATACTCAAAAATCACATCATCTTCGAACTTGGATAACAATACATAACTTCCATTCTCTTTTCCGTCAATCTGATCACAGATGTCATTGTATACATCTTCTCCGGAGATTGCTCTCGGATAACCGCTTGCTTTAATTTTTGCTTCGATTGCTTCGTATAATTCTTTCATTTTCTTATTGTCCTTTCTGTTGTCATGAATCACTCTATTATTTTGACCAGGTCGGTTCTTCATCTCCTGTATAATTAAACCGTCCGTCATTTTTCTCTTCTAGTGCTTTAATCATATGATATGTATACTCATTATACGGTGTCGGAATTCCAAGTTCCTTTCCCATACGGATCAGTGCACCTGAAAACATATCAATCTCTGTGTGTCTTCCTGCATCCAAATCCTGCAAAGTAGAATAACGCGCAGATGGTGGTACTGCACTTCCACGCCCGGAAGACGCCTCAGTCTTACTCAGATCGATTCCTTTCGCATGTGCAATTGCTTCCAGTTCTCCTTTCAGTCCATCACTGATTGCCTTCATATGCACACTGTCACGGTAACATCCAACTCCCGCGCCGAGAATTGCCTGTGGCAGATTGTTACAGACATTCAGCCGAAACTTGCTCCACATCTCTTCTCTTGCATACTCTGTCGCCCGGAAATGGATTCCGGTATCCTTGAACAGTTCTTCGATTGCCCTGATGCGATCACTATCGTAAGGTGCAGTAAGTTCGCCAAAAATAATTCCGATTGTTGTCTCAGGATCAAAATGATATCCATCTTCTTCCTTATGTGAAGCGACCTTGATCACTGCCGGAAGAAGATGCTCCACTCCTACTTTTTCTGCAATAATCTCTTCACTGTCTACCCCGTTCATCAGACTCATAATTACCGTATTCTCCGTGGTTGCTTTCTGGATACTTTCCAATGCCGCCGAAAGTGAGCCATACTTCAATGCAACAATCAGTAAATCGACAGCGTCTGTTTCTCCGGGATTCCATACTTCGGGATGGTATATTTTTCCGTTAATTGTGCATCCATTCTGTTTCAGTCTCTCTGCTCGTTCTCCTTCTGCGATCACTCCAAGCTCTATGTCATTTCTGCTCGATAATCCCCAGATTACATAAGAGCCTACTGCTCCGGCACCGAGGACTGCCACTTTCTTAATTTTCATTCATTTCTCCATTTCTTATCTGATCAACACTTTTTTCCCTTCAAAAACAAAACCATAATGATGTATTCTTTCCTGCTCTTTGCACTATACAAAGATGCTGTTCGCAGTACTTTGCGAACAGCAATCACTCGTAAGTATTATACACTATCTTTCCCAAAAGAAACAGTACTATCTTACTCTTCCATCAGATCCGCTATCTGATACTTTGTCAGATCAACCTTTCCATCTACTACTTCCACACCGTCTTCTCTCAAAAGCTCTGCCTGTACATCTGCTCCGCCAAATGCAAATGCTCCGGCAAGCTCGCCTTTCGCATTCACAACACGGAAACATGGAATGTGATCCGGATCCGGATTCTTATGAAGCGCATTTCCAACTGCTCTTGACATCTTTTCATTTCCTGCCATCTTCGCAACCTGTCTATAGGTTGCCACATGCCCTTTTGGAATCCGTTTTACAGCTTCATAAATTCTTTTTGTAGGACTGTCTGTCACAAGATCATAGCTCTCACCAATCATCCGTTCAATATCCTTGTCCGGAACAGATCCATCCAGAATAATTGTGTTCCAATGCTCTTTATTCTGATGATATCCCGGAATTACCGATGGATACGCTGCACGCCAGAAATCTCTCCATCTCGAATCCGTCTTTACATTCAAATGGATCAATTCGTCTTTTTCGTAAATCCACAAAAATATCTTTTTCCCCGGCTTTACACGGATCACCTGCCATCGTTGGTCTTTAAAAGGCCTGTCTTCATAGCTGTCCGGGAAAGTTAATCCATAGGCAGCAGCTTCTTCTCTTGTTTTCATCTCATCTTACCTCTCATATTTTCATTTACGTAATTATTTTCCAAACCGGAAGGACAGATAATAGACATAATCATTCTTCTCCCTAAAATTTCCCTGCTCCATTTCTTTTACCGGAATTGCTTCCAATCCATCTTCTCCGTAAATCAATGCCATCAGACCCTGTTCTGTATCCCGCTGAATCGGAACTTCACCTTCCACTTGTGTCGCACTTCTTCCATAATATTCTCTGTTTTCTACATTTTCCAGAATCGGAAAATCTGTAGAACATTTAGAATAATCGTCTGCTATGATCAATTTCACTCGAAACAATTCAAAATCCGGTATCACAGCAATCACACCTCTTTTAGCCGATTCGATCCCATCATAGTCCAAATCTGCCACTTTACTTTTATTAATCAATTCTCCCGCCTGATACTCTGACAAATAAATTGTCAATGTCTTATACTCTTCTTTTGCATAAAAATTAAAAAGATATGCCCCATCTGCTCCCGACAATAATTCTGCGGTTTTCATTTCTGCACTTGTCCGGTCAACTGCTGTAATATAATTCTTCGGCTGCATCACCTTATGAACGAAAACTGCTCCTAAAACCAGAACCATGATTACTGCAAATGTCGTTACCACTGCTAAAATGCTCTTTAAATTTTTCTGTTTCTTTTTACTATCTTTCGTAACTTGTATAATGTTGTCTTCTGACTTTTTTTCTACATTTTCTGCGTCAATATCCTCCCCTGCAAGAAATTCATTTATGCTGATTCCCAATATCTCACATAGTTCCATATAAACCGACACATCAGGTAAGCAAACGCCGGTTTCCCTTAGTTAAAAATATTACTCTTGTTGATTACTCAACTTTTCCGATAAATCGGTAATATATCTCAATTTCCTGTATTCTTTCGTTATCCTCATTCGTTGTTGCTTCATGTATGAGGATTTTTTCTATCATGGCATTTAATAATGGTGCTGTCAGTTCCTTTGGTACGGAATATTCCTTGATTAACTCAATCCACTTTTCAGCACCTATCATATCCTGTTCCATTTTACTTAGTTCTTCTCTTAGGCTTGTTATCTGCTGTTCCAGTTCTATCTGTTCTTTTTGGTACTTGCTGGACAACATCACAAAATTTCGCTCTGTTATCTTCTCACAGGCTCTATCTTCATACATTTTCGCAAATAAACGGTCAATCTCATTTTGTCTGTTCTCGGCTTTCTTCAATGTACTTGCCTTTTTCTTCTTTTCCCGTATTCGCTCTGCATTGCCGACTTTCTGTATCTTGTTCAATACCTTTTCTTCGTCCTGCTGTACTGCCTTAGCCCAATACTGCAAGCGTTCCAATACGGCTTGATACAGCACATCATAACGAATGTAGTGCATAGAACAATTACCTTTGCCAAACTGCCCGTAGTAACTGCAAGCATAATAACTGTAAGGCGTTTTATTTGCCTTATTCGTTCCAAATCTCATAGACCAGCCACAATCCGCACACTTGACAAGCCCTGCAAAAATCGGCGTTGCCTTTTCCTTTGTCTGTCTGCGTCTTGATTTTATCTGCTCCTGCACACGATAGAACACTTCCTTGTCAATAATCGGCTCGTGAGTGTTTTCTACTCGAAACCATTCACTTTCGGGTTTACGCACTTTCTTTTTACTCTTGAACGATACCGTAGACTGCATATTGTGAACACTGTTTCCGATATAAACCTCACTTTTCAATATCGCCTTGACATGAGCAATCGTCCACTCATAACGCTTACTTTCGGGTTTTCCCTCAAAGATATGTGCAAAAGTACCGTATCTTGTAAAATTTAGCCATGACGCTGTCGGAACTTTTTCTGCTCTTAACTGCTTTGTGATTTTTGCACTTCCGTAACCTTGATAGGCTAGGGAAAAGATTTTTTCAATAATCCATTTTGTTTCATCATCAATCAACAGTTTTCCTTTGATGTCAGGGTGTTTCTTATATCCTAACGGAGCATAAGCACTGTAATGAGCCCCCTCCGCAAACTTTGTCTTAAATGCTGATTTGACTTTACGGCTTGTATCTCTTGCCACCCATTCATTGATGATGTTCTTAAATGGTGCAATCTCACTTTCGCCTTTTTCGCTGTCTACACCGTCATCAATCGCTATGTAGCGGACATTATGACTAGGGAAATACAATTCTGTATATTGTCCTGTCATAATATAATTTCTGCCAAGACGGGAAAGGTCTTTCGTTACAACACAGTTGATTTTTCCTGCCTCTATATCCTCAATCATTCTTTGAAAACTCGGTCTGTCAAAATTTGTTCCCGACCAGCCGTCATCAATATATTCATCAATGACATTCAAATGATGTTCTTTTGCATATAAACGCAACATACTTCTCTGTGTGGTAATGCTGGAACTTTCGCCCTGTAATTCATCATCTCGGCTTAACCTAAGATAAAGTGCAGTATTGTAAATCTGTTGTTTCATTGTCAGTTATCCTCCTTTATAACTAACCCGTGTTTACAATACCTGCTTGCAAGTAAAGTATAACACGGGTACTTTTTGTCATTCAATCTATTTCTTACAACTGCACTGATTTTATGCGATTGTCTGCTTTGCTTTTTCCAGCATGACATCAGTTAGAAGTTCTTCCATTGTTTTGCCCTTTTCGGAAAAATGCTCTTTTACTACAATCTTTGTCTTTCCTCTGTTGCCAATGCCACACTTGCCATTTTTCTTTTGAATTGTTTTTACAGCATTATCAATAACACATACCCCCTTTCTGTAAAATCTTTCTAAGCAATTCAACGGCTTTTGTCATAGCCCACAGGAGTTCCACCTCTGCATAGTTCTTATGTAGCCGTACCCATTGCGTGCGACGCTCTGAACGCTCAAGCTGTGGCTGTACGGGAGTATCATTATCTGACAGTACAGGTCATGGCGATAAAAGAGGACAAATCTTTTATAAGAACACAAATAGGTTTTCGCTCGCTCTTGCAGGGGAAAGGTCGTGGCGTATTTGTTTCAACGGCTCGCTGTCTGTCAAACGTATTGAATTGCTTTATTCAGTTGTCAAAGAACAAGAAAGAAGAAAATCATCTTTCCTATATACCGCGTTGGAAAAGAGGGGAAACGTAACCAAAATCCAAAACTTTTTCCGTTATTAGTACAAATGGAACGGTTCATTTTGGCAATCAACGGTTGATTTTCTCCTTTTTCACTACTATCTGTACAGCAAACGTCCATTTGCTAAGTTGAAATGGAAAAATTTTAACTTCTTTTCTTGCACCATATAGGGATAGACATTGTCATTTTGCTAAGTTAATGACGAAAAAAGATTATTTTTCTTTTCACACCCTAACTACCCAACCATACCGTTACTGCCAACAATAGAATGAAATATTTTCTTTGCACCATATAGGGAACGGAAACCTTAAATTGTTAAGTTTAGAATAAAGTATTTTCCTCTTTTCACATCAACACTCAACTGCTAATGCCTGTTTGAATACAAAATGATGATGCTTTTCTTCTTTTCATAGAACACTGTCCACTAATCACGAATTTCCGTCATTTTTTCAAAACTTTTTTCTTCTTTCACTTCATATAGGGACAGCAAGCCCCGATTTAATGACCTATTTTCAAAAAAAGTTTAGATTTCCTTTTCTCGCACCATATCTGTACGCAAGTAGCCGTTTTGTTGCAGATTTAATAAAAAATTTATTTTTCTTCTTTCACTTCACATAGGGAATGAAAACAGCTCTTTGCTGACTAAATCTGAAATTTTTCAATTACATTAAAAAATACCGTCATTCTCTTGTGGAACAGCGGTATCTATACGTTCTTCTATGGTTGATTTCTCTAATTGTAATAAATGTTTATGCTTGTCTTTAAGTTCTGCCTGCTCAATCATATCTTTCAGTATCGTTGTATGATTTTCTCTGTCTAATGCCTGTACCATTTTTATTGTTGGTGCAACTTGTCTTTGTAGCCAATGCAACGCTTTTTGTAAAGTGTAAGGCTCTGGCTTTGTGGTTAAGCGTATCGGCTCTCTGTTTTCCCCTACAAACCATGCCCAATCATCATTTGTTATCCATTGACTTTTTGGCTTGTCGTCCTCTCTGTCAACAAAGCGGACATAATGATTGATGATAGAAAAAGCGGTGCGTTCAGCGTCCCGATAGGTCAGTAAATCTACAACCGCATAATAGGCTCGTTCATTCTTCATGCGTATTTCAAAACGGTTCTTAATCTCCGTATCTTCAATTTCTGTGCCATTCTTGACATACTGCTCATAATTTTTCTGATAAGCACACATATATAATTCGCTACTTGTTGAACCGAGATATAAGGTTTCTCCTGTATTCTTTGGTAAATCGCTACCGCATTTTTCTGTACCGCTGTAATCTTTCTGCATACGAAAATAGGAAACACATTCGCCAGCCTTGTATTTTTCCTTTAACTTTGGAATATCCAATATTCCTGCTCGGTCATTGATAGCCAAATCAAGCCGTTTCATCACACCACCAGCCGTCATACAATCCAGCATGAAGTCATACCATGAGCGTTCCTGTGCCAGCAGATAACATTCCATTTGCCGACAGCCTTTGCCTTTCAGTTCCAATAAAACACCTAAATGCTCCTGCATGGAACACATGATATTGATGTCGCCAAGTACATATTTGCTTTCATATCCGTATTTTCCATAATCTTCATAAAGCATATAATCAGATTTCAGTTGTAATACATCACGGATAATCGCCAATGCGTCCGTAGTAGGAAAGCGGACACGAAAGTAATCAATCAATAAGAATAGTGGTTCTTGCGGATTGAAACGCTCAATCTGTTTTTCTATGACTTCTCTTAATTCGTCATTCAATGGCTGTTTCCCTTTTTCAATGCGGTTGTAATATTCACGGCTGATACCACAGGCAACAGCAAGCCTTGTTTGTGTTACTCCGTATTCCTCACGCTTTTGTCTTAGTTCTTCAATAAAGTTTTTATCATTCATTCTAAAATTCCTCCAATCAAAAAAGCAACTACCGTATTTGATAATTGCCTATACTTAAATTTCTGCAAAAGAAAAAGACAATCAATTTCTCGTTTGAAATCAACTGTCTTTCCTATGTCTTGTTCAATTTTCCCAAGTGATAATGGCATAATTTATATCACACCATGTAAAATGCAGTTTCGCCTTGTAAATACAGCGTTTTCCGCTTGTTAATGTATATTGACTCTTGTTTTTTGTGCCCCCCTTGTTAGATAACGGGGGCTTTGAACGGCTCGCAAGCTCGCCGAACCGCCGAAGCGAACCGCCCCCTTGCAAGCATGGCGGAAAAATCTTAAGGATTTTCCCGCAACGTGGTCGGATCGCTCCGTCGGTTTAACAGCTTTTCTGTTTCTCTCTAGTTATCTACGCATATAAATCAAATCGGTTATTCCGTTATAAGTCTGTGTTTTACAAAGCCTTAACTTTATTTCCCTGTCTATGTTGCCCAAAAGACGAACCCCATTTCCTAACAGAGTAGGAATAACAGAAATGTAATATTTATCAATCATATTTTTGCTTACCAACTGCTGAACAAGATTTGCTCCGCCACAAATCCAAATATCCTTTCCTGCTTCTTGTTTTAGCCGTTCCAATAATAAAACAGGATTTTCACTTGTAAAATGAATTTGTTGGGAAGAATTGCACTCTTTATGTGTTAATACATAAGTTGTAAATTTATTATATACCCATTCTTGCGGAGAAAGTTCAGTAACAACCTGATGAGAAGTATTCCACCCCATTAAGACAGTATCTATATCTTTGGTAAATTCTGTATAAGTGTCGATGTTTTCATTGTCATTTCCATGACCATTTAGCCAAGCTACTCCACCATTACCGTCCGCAATATATCCGTCAAGGCTCATGGCAATAAATAAAACTACTTTTCTCATTTTTTCTCTTTTATAAATACAAACAGGAATTTATTTCTCTTTTTTACTCATAAGGGAACAACTGATTGCTACAAATAAACCCATTAAAATCCATGGAAATGCTGCTCTTATAAAATCACTAACCATACTTTATTCCTCCTTAAATTCCAATTTCCTTAGTTCTACAAACTGAAATTTTTGCCTATGAATGTATCTTGTTCTTTATACGCAAACAGGCTTCTGTGTGCATAATCCAATGTCTTGAAAACGGCATTTGAATTAGTCCACAAATATCTTTATTACACCAATAATCAATCAGCCAAATTGCTTTTTCATTGTCGTTTACTACATTCAACGATTCTAAGTATCCTTTTCTTTCTTTCGGTATTTTTCTTTTCAATTCATCATAAGATAACCGTTCAAGCATTTTCTCAGTGCTTTCCCATACTTCGAAAATATATAAATATAATTCTTCCAGATTAAGCTGTTTTGAAAAGTCTGCAATCTGCTGTTTCATGAGTTCATTTCCTGTTGTAATGATAGGTGAATTGATACGCTCTTGATAATTGCCTGCAAAAAATACTTGTTCATCTTCATTTATCACTGTATGCACAACTATATCTTCAATGCGGAAAATATGCCAAATAGAATAAGCAATCGTCTTACTATGATAACCATCAGCGTTTATGAAGGGGATTGAGTTAAAATCTTCTCTGCATAATTCTTCTTTGAAAGATACTAAGGTTTGTATTAACTGACTTCGTAAAGTAAGTAAAGTATCAATACCCCTCTTATAAGTATCTTTCTTTTTTATTTGTGCCTGCATTGTTTTATTAAGTTCAGACCATTCCTTATTCATATTCAATCCTCTCTCAAATTCTGATTTTATCGCCCCATACAAACTGGAATTTGTCTTACAACAATTTATATATGCATAAAAAGCAATATATTTATGAAAACACCCTAAATCCAAAATTTACTCAATTCATTTTTTCCTTACATAAAATGTTCTCGTATATTTCACTTCCTCACCAAGTGTTTCCCCTATCAAAACTTCAAAATCATTGATATCAAATTCTGGAAAGAATGTATCTCCATCTTCAATATTTAAATCTACTTCTGTGATATACATTTTATCTACTATTTGCAAAGCTTCCTTAAATAGTCCATATCCACCAGATATGTATACATCTCGTCCTTTAGCCAATAATAATGCATCTTCTAATGATTTAACTGAAACTAAATTATCTCCTTGATACTCTGTTGTGGTGGAAACAACAATATTCATTCTATTAGGCAACGGATGACCGATTTCTTCATAAGACTTTCGCCCCATAATAACCACATTACCCGTTGTTAACTCTCTAAATTGCTTTTGTTCTCCCTTTATTTTCCATGGTATATTACCATTCTTGCCTATAACATTATTCTTTGACCTCGCAACAATCAAACCTATCATCTATTTCATCCTCCATAATATGATGTCGTACCTGTGATTCCATCAAGTGCACCACATCTTAACAAACTCAAAATTATCTCGAACTAACCAGCTCGACAAATTCCTTTTTTGTCTTCATCTGCATTATATCATATTGTTATAAGCATTGCCATTTCTTTTCTGCTTTTGAAAAGTTACTTATCAGCCTATGTTTTGTAAAGGGTGATATTCAGCATTTCTCACGCAACAAGCCCTTGACAAACCATAGACTAATAAGTTTTAAGGTAATCAAGCAGAAATGAAATAGTCTGCTGTTTCACGGCAACAAAAAAGAGATACCAACACACTTATGTAGTATCTCTTAGTCTAGTAGCAATATTCTTTTGTTTGCAAGCAGGTAAACATGGGCTGTTTCTTAATATCTTTTTGTTTGGGAAACACCTCGTTCCCATTTTGATACTGATTTGTCACTCATATTTAATTTTTCTGCAAGCTGTTTCTGCGTCATTCCCAGGGCTTTCCGTTTCCCTGCAATATATTTTCCAATTTTAACAAGATCCATACATTTCACCTACTTTCTGTTTACACTAAGCATAAAGGATATTTCCCAAAATGAACACCCCTTTGGAGTAGAATTTGACACCTATTCTTTTTTCTTGCATATTTTAAACGAGAATCTTATATCACTCTGGAGGATTTATGAAAAAGAAATTGATTTCCATAATACTCGCTTCTGCTCTGACTGTTGGACTGTTATCAGCCTGCGGTTCTGATTCTTCCAAAGATAATGATGCAAATTCCAAAATCGACACAACAGAAACCGGCTCCAACACAACCAAATCAGATACCAGTTCTGCTCCTGTCTCTGTGACATTGAACGAGGTAGCCCATTCTATCTTCTATGCCCCTATGTATGTTGCCATTGAAAATGGATATTTTGAAGATGAGGGAATTGAACTCACTCTCGTAACTGGTTTTGGAGCCGACAAGACAATGACTGCTGTCATCTCCGGTGAAGCTGATATTGGATTCATGGGATCAGAAGCATCCATCTACACATATAACGAAGGTGCTAACGATTCTGTCGTCAACTTTGCCCAACTGACTCAGCGCGCCGGTAATTTTCTTGTTGCCAGAGAAGAGATGAAAGATTTTAAGTGGACTGATTTAAAGGGGAAAGATGTTCTTGGTGGTAGAAAAGGTGGTATGCCGGAAATGGTATTTGAATATATTTTAAAGAAAAATGGAATTGATCCACAAACAGACCTCGACATCAACCAGGGAATTGATTTTGGTTCCACTGCTGCCGCCTTTTCAGAGGGAAGTGGAGACTTTACTGTTGAATTCGAGCCAAGTGCAACCGCTTTGGAAATGGAAGGAAAAGGATATGTTGTAGCCTCACTTGGTACTGACAGCGGCTATGTTCCTTACACTGCCTACAGCGCAAAGAAGAGCTATCTCGACAAACATTCTGAGATTATCCAATCCTTTACAAATGCGCTTCAAAAAGGTATGGATTTTGTTCAGATTCACACGCCAGAGGAGATTGCTTCCGTGATTGCCCCACAATTTCCTGAAACAGACCTTAAAACCATCACAGCGATTGTAAACCGTTATTATACACAGGACACCTGGAAAGCAGATCTTATATTTGAAAAAGAGAGTTTCGAGCTACTTCAGGATATTCTGGAAAGTGCCGGTGAACTGGATTCACGCGCTCCTTATGAAAAACTTGTCACAACTGAATTTGCCAAAAAAGCGATGGAATAAATCATTTCTTGCAGAAGAAAACGCATTCCACTATAATAAAAAGGAAGCCAGACTTCTGGCTTCCTTTTTTCAAAAACGCAATAACAAAACAAATTACTTTTTTCGAAAGGACATTGTATTACTATGATTGATAAAAAACTGATTCCTTACGGGGGACTTAAGAAAGAACCATTTTCAGGTACACATCACGGAATGCGCTATTTCTTTCGCGGAGATGACGGAAAAAGCAGCACAACCTTCACCGTATTCATTTATCCAGAACCGTGGTGCTTTGAAGATACACCGGAAGAAGAGAAAGAACAGAAGACATTTCCGCTCTCCGATGAAGGAATGGATGAAGCCATTGCCTGGCTTTTCGAACGCTTTGAAACTGAGAAATCCAAATGGTTGAATGCGAGTCGCGATGCAATGCACATTGTGAATCATCAGACTTTCTGATTATAATCCCCAAACATCTTCTTCATATGAACATTCATAATATAATAATACATCGCGATCAGGAGACCTCCTGCCAGCACCCATGCTGCCGGGCTTGCCAGACATACTCCAAGGTAACTTCTTTCCTTCGCTGCGATCAATGCTACCACACCTCTTCCGATCAGTTCAGCAACACCGGCCATCATCGGCAGCAGGCCGTAACCGAGTCCCTGAATTCCATTTCTGTAGATATTCACAATTGCAAGCGGAATAAAGAAAAGTCCGATACATTTCAGATAGATATCCACAGAACTCATGATAATATCCACATCCTCTGAGACAAACAGATAGGTCATGTATTTTCCTACTGTCATGATAAATGTTGCTGCTACAAGAGAGTAACCGATACCAAGAATTGTACACGCCTTGAAACCTTGACGGATTCTCGGTACATTTCCGGCTCCGATATTCTGGGCTCCGTAAGTTGCCATTGTTGTTCCCATCGCTACATATGCCTGTGTCACAACCTGCTCAATCTTACTTGCCGCAGTAAATGCCGCCACAAGCGTAGATCCCAAAATATTCAGGGCAGACTGAACCATCATAGTTCCAATTGCCGTGATAGAATATTGCAATGCCATCGGAAGTCCGATCTTTAACTGGATCGCATAAATCTGTCCGCCAACATGCCAGTCTTCCTTTTTCAGGTGAAGAAGCGGAATCTTCCACATAATGTAAATGAGACAGAGTACACCTGATATGCCCTGTGCTACTACCGTCGCGATTGCCGCACCCGGTGCGCCCATCTGAAACACAATGATTAAAAACAGATCCAACACGATATTCAGCAACGCACTGATAATCAGAAAGTATAATGGAATCTTACTGTTCCCCAGTGCTCTTAAAATACTGGATAACAAGTTATAAAGCATCTGCGCCAGGATTCCTCCGCTGACGATCATAATATACTTATATGCATCTGCAAAGATATCTGACGGAGTATTCATCAGATGCAAAAGTGGTTTCATAAATAACATAAAGGTAACCGTAAGAAACAGTCCGATCAACAACGAAAGGATTCCTGCCCCTGCAACGGTGCGCCGCATCCCCTGCATATCTCCCGCACCAAACTTCTGTGCTGTGAGAACAGTAAATCCAGCTGTCATTCCAACCACAAATCCATAGATTAGAAACATAATTGTTCCTGTACTTCCAACCGCGGCAAGTGCTTTCGTTCCAACGAACTTACCTACGATCACAGCATCCGCCATATTATAAAACTGCTGGAAGACATTTCCAAGAAAGATGGGAAATGTAAAACTTAAGATCATCTTCATTGGGCTTCCAACAGTCATATCATTCTGTACTGATTTCATTTTGCTCCTCCTTTTCCGTATTTATCAGTGACTACATACATAACACATCCCTCGTGATTACTGTTCACAAGAATTGTTTCGTAACCAACGGACGGGATGTGTTTTTGAAAAACGTGCTTATTATATACTAGTTTTTCCCTGATGTAAATATCCTGAAAAGGAGTTTTTACATTTCTTTCAAAACGTAACGGTTCACTCAAAAATCATCTATATGGGAAGATGCTATTCCAGGAACAGCACTTCTTCCTCCACCAGCTCCAGCGCACCCGGCAGTCCTTTTTCCCGGATCTTCTCCTGATTCTCTCTCTGTACAAACCAGGAGATCACAGGCGGATCTGCCTCTTCATTTGCAGGTTTCAGATAATAATTATCTTCGAAAGGGAGTGCTGCCTTACTCTCTAATAGAAATGGAATCTGATTCTTTCCACATCCTCCCCAGACCGGAACAAAATCATGCGCACGATAACCGATATAGTTGATATTTTCCGGAATATTTCTTTGCTCTGTACGCAACGTAATCCCCCAGTCTGTCAGTTCTGCGGTATGATCATCCACATAAACTGCTCTTGTGAAATTCTTGCATCCAGTCAGCCGTGCCGCTTCTTTTCTCTGCGGATTCTGGAACAATTCTTTCGTCTTCCCTGCTGCCACAATCTGCCCCTGATCGATGATCAGCAGTTCTTCACTGAGCCGGTACACTTCATCTCTGCTGTGAGAAACCATGATTACAGTACCTTCGTAGTCATTGAGAAGCTCCAGTAATTCCTGCTGCAGACGGTCCTTCAGATACATATCAAGTGCTGAAAACGGTTCGTCTAAAAGGATCACATCCGGTTTATAAGCCATAATTCTTGCTAGTGCGACTCTCTGCTGCTGACCTCCGGAAAGTTCCGACGGGAATCGTTTTTCCAGTCCTGTCAGCTGAAATTTCTCAATCATCTCACGTACACGATTTGCATTCTCCTGCTTTTTCCCTTTTAATCCGGCGGCGATATTCTTTTCCACCGTCATTGTAGGGAAAAGTGCATAATTCTGAAACAGATAGCCAATGTTACGCTTCTGCGGTTTTAAATTCACTTTATTTTCGCTGTCGTAAACTGTCTTTCCTTCAATTTTGATCAATCCGCTCTCCGGCGGCTCGATTCCTGCAATACTCTTTAATGTCATGCTCTTTCCACATCCGGATGCACCGAGGATTCCGATTCGTTTAGAATCGCTTTTAAAGTCTATGTTCAGCTCAAATGTATTCAGTTTTCTCTGAATCTTTACTTCTATCGCCATCTCTTACCACCTCTTGACATTTTTCATTTTCTTGCCTGAGATCAGATTCATCAGGAAAATAACCAGAAATGCGATCACCATGACAATCGCAACCCACACACCTGCTGTCATATAATCTCCGTCCTGAATGACCATTGCAATCTTCTGCGAGATCGTTCCTGTCTTTCCCGGAATATTTCCTGCAAGCATAGATGTCGCTCCATATTCTCCGAGTGCTCTGGCAAATGTCAGAATTGTTCCGGATGTGATTCCCGGACCGGCTGTCGGGATCACCACCTTCCAGAAGATTTCTGTATCTGACATACCAAGTGTTCTTCCTGCATAGATCAGATTCACATCGATCTGTTCCATAGCAGCACGAGCATTTCTGTACATCAGCGGAAATGAAATTACTGTGGCAGCAATGATACATCCAAGCCATGTCTGTACTACTTTGATTCCAAAATTTTCAAATAAAAAGATTCCAAACGGTCTTCTCCTGCTGAAGATCAATAACAGAAAGAAGCCGGCCACTGTCGGCGGAAGTACCATTGGCAAGGTCAGTATTCCATCTATAATAGCCTTTTTCCCCGGAGTTGTCTTCACAACCTTGCGTGCCGCATAGATTCCAAGAAAAAAGGAAAATATCGTAGCTACGATTCCTGTTTTTATTGAAATAAATAATGGGCTCCAGTCCAGATTCTTCAGGATTTCCATCATTTCATCCATTCTATCATTCACTCTCCTTTACAACTATAAGAAAAAGGCTGTCCGAAACTTTTCATTTCTGGCAGCCTCTGCTGTTACTGTTCACACGATGTGCGACCAGCAACGCATCTCGCCATTTTAAATCGCCTTTGGCGATGGGGCGAGATGCATTCAAGTCAAAACACGCATCCTCCGTGCAATCAGCGGAGTGATTGACACGGGAGTGAACAGTAACTTCCCAAGTTCTCTTTAGATGTAGAATACCACACTGCTATTCTTTTTTAAACCGTTATTTTCAACTACATCTGTCGTTCATAATTTGTTCATTTATCATTTAAAAATCTTTCATCTTCTTATCACTTTTTCTTCATTTCTCTCACATATACTATAAGCATCAAAGGAAAAAACAAAAAACTTTGAATAAACTTTTTCATAATACATGCCGGGAACCAGTAAATGGTTACCCGGCATCCTCCCTTTTATGGAGACTTTTTTCTTATTCCGGAACAACCGGATCATTTATCACTTCTTGTTTCGTTTCCTGTTGTATTTCCTCTTCTACAGATTTTTCTGCAGTTTCCTCTGTTTGCTGTTCTGCCGTTTGCTCTGTTTCTTCCTTGTTTTCCCCGTTATTCTCTTCTTTCGTCGTTTCTTCTATCTTTTTTTCACATGCTTTGACCGATTCCAGAATCTCCTGAACCTGTTCTTCCATCTCTTTCTTCCATTTCAGATCTTCCAGTGCTTTTTTTCTGTCCTGTTCAGTTTCGCTGAGTTCCCCCGGTATTGTTTTTGCATCGTCTGGTTTCTGATCTTGCACTGCTGTTTCACTTTTCAAAACTGTATTGTTACCTTCCCTTCCTCGGCTCATCCCGATTCCTGCTGCCGCAATTACTGCCCCGGTAGCAAATAAAAGAACCGCCAGTTTGACATTCCGAAATTTTAGCTTCTGTTCCGGATTCCATTCCTCGCGTTCCTCCGGAAGATCACGTATCACCTGGCTGATCTTATCATAATGCCGCCTTCCTCCACCGGTACAACGTTCAATGATCCTCTCCAATCTGCGTTCTTCGCTTCTGCTAAGTTCCGGGATCTGCTCTGTATATGCCAGTAAAAACTGCAAAATTTTACCATATCCGAACAAATCTACCGAACAATTCTTCCTGCTTCCTGACGCTGTCGGGCGGATAAAATGACTTCTCACCGCTTTCTGCTGCATCTTCTTCATAACAAATTCATTTTCCTGTGCATCCGGATTTAAAAGCAGCAATTCTCCTTCTTCTGTCACAACAATACTATATGGGGTCAGACAACGATAATTCTGCCCACGTCTCGACTGCTGATACTTTCTTATTTCTCCGGCAATCTGTCGGAACCATTCAAACAACACCGCTTTATCCAACTGTGTATTATCCCGCAGATAATAAATCAAAAGTTCTCCCTGCAGGCAATCGATACTTGGCTGGCATTCGGTTCCTTTTTCCACGAAGCGAAGTACTTCATACATTTTTTCCATATTTAATTCTACTGCAATCTGTCATCTAAACGTGTGCGGCCCCACACCGCACACGATACAATACCTGTCCAATTGAAAATTATCAGAATCTGATACGAACTACTCTTCAGAATCTTTCCTGATTCTTCAGTCAGAACGACTGAAGTGTGACTCTCATATTAATTGAATTCTTCCAGTCTGTCAAGAGCTGCGGCAACAACTTTATCCATGTCATAATATTTATAATCTCCCAGTCGTCCGCCAAAGATTACATTTTCTTCCTTTTCTGCAAGCTTCTTGTATTCTTCAAACAATGCATTATTCTTCTCATCATTTACCGGATAATATGGCTCCATACCAACACTCCATTCTGATGAATACTCTCTGGAAATAACTGTCTTCTCCTGTTTGCCAAACTCAAAATGCTTATGCTCGATAATTCTTGTATACGGAACTTCACGCTCTGTGTAATTGACAACAGCATTTCCCTGATAGTTCTCACAATCAAGAACTTCTGTCTCAAATCTGACAGAACGATACTCCAATGCTCCCAGCTGATATCCAAAATATTCATCGATCATTCCCGTAAAAATAATCTTCTCTGCAATCTCCGGATTCTCTTTTCTGAATTCAAAGAAATCAATCCCTGTACGAACTTCTGTCCCTTCCAGCATCTTCTCAACGATTGCTGTATAACCGCCAACCGGAATTCCCTGATATCTGTCATTGAAATAGTTATTATCGTAAACAAAGCGGAATGGCAGACGTTTAATAATAAATGCCGGAAGTTCTGTACACTTTCTTCCCCACTGTTTCTCTGTATAACCCTTGATCAGCTTCTCATAGATATCTCTTCCGCCAAGAAAAAGTGCCTGTTCCTCCAGATTCTGTGGATCTGTGATTCCTGTCTCTTTGCGCTGTTTTTCAATAATCTCTTTTGCTTCCTGCGGTGTACGGATATTCCACATCTTACTGAATGTATTCATATTAAATGGCAGGTTATAAAGTTCATCTTTATAAACTGCTACCGGTGAATTGATGTAATTATTAAATTCCGCGAACTGATTCATGTAATCCCATATCTTTTTATCAGACGTATGGAAAATATGTGCACCATATTTATGTACATGGATTCCTTCTATGTCCTCACAGTAAATATTTCCTGCAATATGATCTCTTCGGTCAATCACAAGACATTTCTTCCCTTTTTTCTTTAATTCATGTGCCATGACAGCTCCATAAAGACCTGCTCCGACAATCAGATAATCGTATTCTTTCATTTACTCCTTCTTTCCGCAGAACGATTGTCTGGATCCGGTAAAATTCAGAGATAACCTTTCTGCCCTCTTTTTTTTCATGTTACGGTGCGTTTATGATAACACATTTTCTAATAAATTTGAATCTCTATCAAAAATACGGTATACTTAACAGCAAAAGGAGGATGAATTATGCTTATAAAAAATGGTTTTCTAATTGATCCTGCATCTGATACAGAACGTCTTGTCGACCTTCGCATCACAGACGGTCTGATCCAGACACTCGCAGATGCCGGAACTCTGACACCTGAAAATGGAGAGGATGAGCTTGATGCTGCAGGACTTATGATTTCTCCAGGACTTGTTGACACACACATTCATTTCCGTGATCCCGGATTTACTTATAAAGAAGATCTCCATACCGGATCTCTTGCAGCTGCTGCCGGTGGATTTACTTCCGTGATCTGTATGGCAAATACTTCACCGGTCATCGATTCTGTTCCGGTTCTCAAAGAACTGATGGAACGGGAGGCTTTGGAAGACATCCATATTTTCCAGGCTGCTGCTGTCTCCTGCGGACTCAAAGGTGAGGAAATGACTTCTATGAAAGAACTTGCCGCTGCCGGTGCCTGTGGATTCACAGATGACGGAATTCCTCTTAAGAATGCTGCCTTTCTCTATAAGGCAATGGAAGAGGCGAAGGCACTTGACCTTCCGATCAGTCTTCATGAAGAAGATCCTGCATTTATTGAAACAAACGGAATCAACCACGGACCTGTATCTGATGCGCTGGGCATCTACGGATCTCCTTCGATTGCTGAAGAATCTCTTGTTGCCAGAGATTGTCTGCTGGCGCTTCGTTCCGGTGCACAGGTCGTGATCCAGCATATCAGCTCCGGACAGTCCGTTGAACTGGTACGCACCTTTAAAGCTATGGGAGCAAATCTACATGCAGAGGCAACTCCGCATCATTTCACTTTGACAGATGAAGCTGTGTTAAAATACGGCTCTCTTGCCAAGATGAACCCGCCGCTTCGTACAGAAAAGGATCGTCTTGCTATCATTGAAGGTCTCAAAGACGGTACGATCGATCTGATTGCTACAGACCATGCGCCACACAGTACGGAAGAGAAATCCCGTCCTATCACCCAAACACCAAGCGGTATTATTGGTCTTGAGACTTCCCTTGCTCTCGGAATTACTTCCCTTGTACGTCCGGGACACCTGACATTAAGCCAGCTGATCGAGAAGATGACGATCAATCCTGCCAACCTGTATCACCTTCCGTGCGGTTCTGTCACAGAAGGGAAAGCAGCTGATCTTGTACTGTTTGATCCGAATGAGAAATGGATTCCTGAGACTTATGCCTCTAAGTCTTCCAATTCTCCATTTACCGGATGGGAATTGTATGGAAAAGTAAAATATACAATCTGTGATGGAAAGATTGTATACAAGGACTAATACGTAACTGTTACATTATTTTTATAATCTAAGAGGTTCCCTGCAGAATCTTTCATTTCCGCAGGGAACCTCTTCTTTGCTCATTAATCCTCGATCGCTGTTACTGTATAATCTTTGTCTTCGACTGTCTTTTTCAGCACTTCATTACTGATTTCGGAATTCAGTGTTACAACTGCTGTTCCGGCCTCATGGCTGACTTCTGCTGTATCAACCTGCTCAAGTGCCTCGAGAGCTTTCTTCACAGCCGCCTCACAGTGTCCACACATCATTCCTTCGATTTTCATTGTCTTTGTCATTTTTGTCTCCTCCTTGTTTTCTGACTCATTTTTGTCTGTTAAGACAATATCTGAAACAGTATTTTCTGCTGTTTCTACCTTTTTCATCTTTCTTTTTCTGTCTTTGCTGGCATCGTACATTTTAAACAGATTCAGTCTCAATGCATTTGTCACTACACAGAAACTGGACAGGCTCATTGCCGCCGCTCCGAACATCGGATTTAATTTCCAACCAAAGACCGGGATCCAGATTCCTGCTGCCAGTGGAATTCCTATCGCATTATAGAAAAATGCCCAGAACAAATTCTCATGAATGTTGCGCAATGTTGCACGGCTCATACGGATTGCCGCCGGCACGTCACTTAACCGGCTCTTCATCAGCACAACATCCGCTGCATCGATTGCAATATCTGTCCCAGCTCCGATGGCAATTCCCATATCTGCCCTGGTCAGTGCCGGTGCGTCATTGATACCGTCACCTACCATCGCAACCTTTCCTTTTTCTTTCAGCTTGCGGATCACCTGTTCTTTACCTTCCGGAAGAACACCTGCGATCACTTCATCCACACCTGCCTGCTCACCAATTGCCTTCGCTGTGCGCTCATTATCTCCGGTCAGCATAACAACATGGATTCCCATATTCTGAAGTTCTTTCACTGCCTGTGGACTATCTTCCTTGATCACATCCGCAACTGCGATCATACCAAGGAACTGCTCGTTTTTTCCAAAAAACAGCGGTGTCTTTCCCTGCTGAGCCAACTGTTCTGCCTGTTCTTTTATGCTGGCAGAAATCTTCATTTTGTCAGAAATGAATTTGAAATTGCCTCCATACAGCCGGTCCTCTCCAAGTTTTCCTGACAGACCATTTCCCGGAACTGCCTGAAACTGTGTGATTTCACTTTTCTGCCCTGCTTCCCCATTTTCTTCTGCCTTTGCAAGAATCGCCCGGGCAAGCGGATGCTCACTTTTCTTCTCCAATGCGTTTGCAAAAAATAATAATTCATGTTCTGTCATTCCGTCCGCAGGGATCAGATCCGTCACCTTCGGTTCTCCGCTTGTGATCGTTCCTGTCTTATCCAGCGCAACAATCTCCGTCTTTCCTGTCTCTTCCAGCGAAACAGCTGTCTTAAACATGATTCCATTCTTCGCTCCCATTCCATTTCCAACCATAATTGCAACCGGAGTGGCCAGACCTAATGCACACGGGCAGCTGATCACCAGAACAGAAATTCCCCTTGCAAGTGCAAATCCAACAGACTCTCCGACAAGCAGCCATACGATCATTGTGACAATTGCAATAGAAATAACTGTCGGAACAAATACTCCTGAAACTTTATCTGCCACTTTGGCAATTGGCGCTTTTGTTGCTGCCGCATCACTTACCATCTGAATAATCTGTGATAATGTTGTATCCTCACCAACTCTCGTCGCCTCGCAGCGCAGAAAACCTGACTGATTCATTGTAGCCGCAGACACTTTATCCCCTTCTGCTTTATCTACCGGTATACTCTCTCCGGTCAGGGCAGCTTCATCTACTGCACTGTTTCCTTCCAGAACAATTCCATCCACCGGAATATTCTCCCCCGGTCTTACAACAAACTGATCTCCTCTTCTCACTTGGTCAATCGAAACTTCCTGTTCTTTTCCATCACGCAGGATCGTTGCTGTCTTTGGTGCCAGCTTCATGAGGCTTTTTAATGCATCTGTTGTCTTTCCCTTTGAATGCGCTTCAAGCATCTTTCCGACTGTGATCAACGTTAAAATCATTGCTGCTGATTCAAAATAAAATTCATGCATCAGCTCCATCACATGATCCATATCGCCTGCCGTCTGCGCTGCTGTCATAGCGAATAATGCATACACGCTATATCCATAAGATGCACCTGCACCAAGTGCAACCAGCGTATCCATATTTGGTGCTCTATGAATCATGCCTTTCCATCCACTGATAAAAAACTTCTGATTGATCACCATAACGATTGTCGTTAACAGGAGCTGCGCCAGCCCCATCGCCACATGATTCCCTTCCAGAAATACCGGAAGTGGCCAGCCCCACATCATATGCCCCATTGACAGATACATGAGCGGAATCAAAAAACACAAAGAAGCGATCAGACGCCTTTTCATCTTCGGTGTCTCCCTGTCTTGCAACGCATCTTCCGCACAGTTCTGCTCACTTTGATTCATCCCATGCCCTTCATTCTTTGCAGATTTCAACGTTGCCCCATATCCAGCTTCCTCAACAGCCGCAATGACCGCATCTACTGTTGCTGTGCCTTCCACTCCCATGGAATTCGTCAGAAGACTGACTGAACAGTTCTCAACTCCGGGGACTTTCCCAACTGCCTTCTCAACACGGGCACTGCAGGCTGCACAACTCATTCCCGTCACATTATATTGTTTCATTTTACTCCTCCTTCAAGTTGTGATCCGGACTTTTTGTGCCGGATCTCTCTTCAGATCTTTTATCGCATCAATTTCTGAAGTGTCGTCACGAGCTCGTCAATCGTTTCATCTTTTCCATCCCGGATATCATCTGCCACACAGGTCCGGATATGGTTTGCCAAAAGCACTTTATTGAAACTATTCAGAGCTGCATTCACCGCAGATACCTGAATCAGAATATCCGGACAATACGCGCCTTCTTCAACCATCCTTCGAACTCCCCTGACTTGTCCTTCAATTCTACTCAGACGATTCATCAGATCTTTATATTCTTTTTCCGGTCGATCCTTTGTCTTGTGACAACATCCCGGACAGACTTTCTTTTCTTCCATTGTATTTCTCCTGTTGTATAACCCCCAGGGGTATATTTTCTAATTATTAATATATACCCCCTACAGGTATATTTCAAGTGCTTTTTAACAAAAAGTTACTGTTCATGCTACATGCGGTTGCTGCTTACGCTATATGCGGCCGGCAACAACAAAGAAGCTGTCATGGAACATTTCACGATTGTATCTATGTTCCATGCAGCTTCTCTGCAATCCATTATTATGTTCGTTATTATATTTCCTGACAAATCTGTCTTATTCCACACTCTTGAGTGACTCAACCATGTTGATCTTCTTTAATTTAAAATACATCACTCCATTGACAAACAAGGAAAAGGCCACTGTCAGCAGAAAGGCATACAGGAAACTCGGTGGATCTATATTTCGTCCAAACATAACGGAATCAATCTCCACTGTCTCAACAATAAAACGGTGCAGAATTTTTCCGATCACCAATCCCGCCAGTGCCCCAATCAAGGTCAGCAGGATATTCTCTCTGTAGACATAAGAAGAAACTTCCTTGTCATAAAATCCAAGTACCTTTAATGTTGCCAGTTCTCTCTTGCGCTCTGTAATGTTAATATTATTCAGATTATACAGCACTACAAATGCCAGCATTCCTGCTGAAATAATCAATACAATAATCACGATATCCAGACTCTCCAGCATATGATCCACCTGCTTTTTCAGGCTTGTCGTATAGCTGATGCTAAGTGTTCCATCACACTTCATTACATTTTCGCCGACATCCTTTGCCTCTTCTGTTGTACGGTCCTGAGTTCTATAATAAATCGAATTATAGTCCGGAGCCTCACCGAATGTCTTTTCATAGACTTCAGATGTCATATAGAGATAATGTCCCATATAGTTCTCACAGATTGCACTGATCAAGACTGTTTTCTCTCCATCATCTGTATCAATCGTTAATTTATCACCGACATTGACTTCCAGCAGTTTCGCTGCTTTTTCAGTCAGGATTGCTCCTTTATCCTCCAATGAATAAATTTCCTTTGTCTTCCGATCCCGGATCACGACAAACTTTTTGAATGCTTCCACATCTTTTGGTACATCTAAATAAACTTCCTGAGAAGACTCTCCTGAACTGACCTCAATATTTTTCAAAAGATTTTCTGCAGTCACTGATACCTTCTTATCCGCATCCAGTTCTTTCTGGACATCATTTCTCTCTTCTTCTGTCACATCTTCCTTTAAAATAACGTCTCCATCATAAAGCTGAATCTGTTCGTATTGAAGCGGAACGATTGCTGAAATAGAATCTTTTAATCCAAAACCAAACAACATCATGCCCATACAACCGCCAATTCCAAATACTGTCATGAAGAAGCGTTTTTTATATCGCACCAGATTGCGCACGGTTGATTTCCACGTGAAATTCAGATTTTTCCAGATAAACGGAACTCGTTCCAGAAATACTCGTTTTCCCTGTTTTGGTGTCGGCGGACGCATCAATTCTGCTGCCTGCTCTCGTAATTCTTTCATACAGGAGAACAGTGTTGCGATTACTGTACATGCAAGTGCCGCTGCACATGCTGTTACAGCATAATACAAATTATATGGGATCACAACATCATACATATGACGATACAAGATCTTATATGCAGTGATAATGATATATGGAATTATCTTTTCTCCAATCAGAATTCCGAAAACACCACCGGTTAATGTCGCAAGGATCGCATACCAAAGATATTTTCCAACAATTGAAGCATTTCCATATCCGAGAGCCTTCAAAATACCGATCTGCGTTCTCTCCTCCTCTACCATTCGTGTCATTGTTGTCAGACTGATCAATGCTGCAACAAGGAAGAAAATGAGTGGGAACACTTTACCGATTGCCCGCATACGATCTGCATTATCTCCATATCCACTGTATTCTGTCAGATTGTTCCTATCATAGACATACCACTTTGGCTTTTCAAGATCATCAATCTTCTGCTGTGCTTTCGCAAGCTCTTCTCTTGCTTCTGTAATCTGCCGTTCTCCATCTTCAATCTTCTTCTGAGCTTCTATACGACCTTCCTCATACTCTGCCCAACCGTCTTCCAGCTCCTTTGTTCCGCTGCTTAATTGCTGCTGTGCCTCCTCAATCTTCTTCTGTCCCTCACTGATCTGCTGCCATCCGCTGTCAATCTGCTGCTGACCGGATGTAATCTGCGCCTTCGCCTGATCTATCTGCCGACTTGCGGTAAGGATTGCAGCATCCCCCTGTGTCAGCACATCCGTCAGTTTCTGTATATTATCCTGTAATACCGGAATACCCGCTTCAATCTGAGCTATCCCGGCTTCAACTACTGGAAGCCCTTCGTTGATCTGCGTTAATCCGGCTTCGATCTTTGTCTGGTTTTTCTGAATCTCTGCTTCGGCAGCCTTCGCCTCCAGTTCCATTTTATCCAGATTTGCTTTCAATTCAGTCAACTTCTCTTCCATTGCTGTTTTTTCAGCTTCCAACTGTTCTAACTGAGCTTTTAATTCCGGATCTTCTTCTCCTGCTTCCTGTTTCCGGTCATATTCTTCTTTCAGTGCCTCATAGTTCTGTAAAAGAAGTTCATACTGTGTATTTAATTCTTCATAAGACTGTTTCAGCGGCTGATAAATCTGCTGATACGCGGACTGATAGTCTTCTGCCTGTTGCTGCAATTCTTCCTTTGCTTTCAGAAGCTCATCTTTCTTTTGCTGCATCTGTGTCTGTTGCTCTAAAAGCTCTTGTCTCTGATCTTCCAGACTTTCTTCCTGCTCTTTCAGTTGTGCCAGCTGATTTCTTAATGTTGTAAGTGTAATCTGTTTTTCACTAAGTTCCTGTGCTCCCTGCTCAACTTGTGCTTTGGACTGATCCAGTTCCTTTTGTTTTGATACCAGAAGATTTCTCGACTGCTCCAGTTCAAGCTTCGAGCTGCCAGCTGATTTCTTCCCCGTTCAAGCTCTTTCTGCGCTGCATCAAGTTTCTCTCTTGCACTTGCAAGTTCTTCTTCTGCCTCTTCTTTTCCATCCGCCAGATCCTGCTCTGCCTGAGCTAACTCTTCTTGTGCTTCATCCACTTTTTCCTGCGCTGTCGAAACAATCTCATCATATCTGGCCTGTTCTCTTTCCTCTTTAATTGCCTGCACCTTTTTCAGCACAGAATCCACATGTTCTTCATATTCTTTCGTAAATGCAGTCGCTTCCTTTGCACTTTCAACCTGCACTGTAATCTCTGTATACACATCTAATGAAAATGCTTTCTCCGGAACGCAAAGAAAGGCACTGACACTTCCATTTCCGATTGTTGTACTGCCTCTGTGAAATGCAATATACTCCGGACTGCTGACCGTACCAACAATGGTAAATGTATCTGTCTTGAGTGTATCTTCCAAAGAATCCGAAGTCCCACTCGATAATGTGATCTTATCCCCAATCTTCAGATTCTTTCCATCCAGATAATCTGCATCTATTACACATTCATTTTCCTTTTCTGGAAGCCTGCCATCTTCTAACTGAACTTGATTCATCTTATCCTGGAGCGCCATAACATGAACTGCTACCTGGTTTCCCCGAATCGTACAAAGTACATCTGTTGCATAGCTTCCTTCTGCATCCAATACACCATCCACAGCACGAATTGCATCCAGATCATCTTCTGTCAGTCCCATTGTACTCATTACCTGAATATCCATCAGGTTCTTCTCATCGAAATATGTATCTCCTGAATATCTCATATCCGGCTCTGATGCACGAATTCCGGAAAAGAATGCACATCCTATCGCAACAATAAAGAAAATGGATAAAAAACGTCCAAGACTATGACGGATCTCCATATAAAAGTTTTTTCGTAATGCTTTCTTCATCCACATCCCCTACCATTCAATTTCATCAATCGAAGTCGGATTCTCATTAGATTCCATTCTTGCTACCTGTCCATTTTTTATATGAATCAATCGATCTGCCATCGGCGCAAGTGCCTGATTATGTGTAATGATAATAACTGTCATTCCCTTTTCTCTACACATATTCTGAAGTAATTTCAAAATTGATTTTCCTGTATTGTAATCCAATGCACCTGTTGGCTCATCACAAAGCAAAAGCTTTGGGTTCTTCGCTAATGCTCTCGCGATTGAAACTCGCTGCTGCTCACCGCCGGAAAGCTGTGCCGGAAAATTATTCTTCCGTTCCCCCAGACCAACTTCCTCCAAAACTGCCTGTGCATCCAACGGATCCTTACTGATCTGCAACGCAAGCTCAACATTTTCCAATGCGGTCAGATTCGGCACAAGATTATAAAACTGAAAAACAAATCCGATGTCATCTCTGCGGTATCCTGTCAGCTGTTTGGAATTATAAGCTGTAATATCTTTTCCATCTACATACAGCTTCCCGCTTGTTGCTGTATCCATTCCGCCGAGAATATTAAGCACAGTTGTCTTACCTGCACCACTTGGTCCAACAATTACAACAAGTTCTCCCTGCTCAATCGAAAAGCTGATGTGATCCACTGCATGAATCTCAACTTCACCCATTTTATAAGTTTTCGTGATATCCTGCACTTTAACGAATTCCTTCATCTACATTCTCCTGACTCTTTTTCTCTTCTTCTGCATCTCTCCTGGCAAGCAGTCTGTTACTCTTTTCTTCGATTCTCTACAGGCGCAGTTTCTCCCACTCTTCTCCTGCACCGAATGTCTCATGAAAACGTTCCGGAAGCGGTGTATCCTGGAATAATTTCTTCTGATACTGTACGATCAGACTCGCAGCTAACGGCACTGCACCTGAATATTGCCGTTTTAAAACCTTACAATATTTCTGACATAACGGATCTGGCTTTACACTCATCACTATGTCATGCAATGAATCGTATTTCCCCACTGCCTTCATCCCAAGAAACAACGCTTTTCGCTTTCCAGATGTCGGTGCCAGAAACAGCTTATGATAAAAAACCATCCCTTTTAATGCCTTATAGATCTGCTCGGCTGTTACATCTTTGAAAAATGGTGCGATCACTTCCGCATACTCCATCTTAGGATGAATATGCTTCGCTGTCAGATAGCGCAAAGGATCATGATAATCTTCCGTCAGCATCATTCGATCCAGCTCCATCTCAATCTCATTGTGTGAAACTCTTCCTACCTGCATAATTTTTTCAACATAAGGATGACATTCACTGTCTAAAGCAAAATGACAGATAAATCCATAAATATATGCACGCGCAGCAGACGGATCTTTTGCTTTCTCAATCACTTCAACTGCATGATGGAAAAACTCATCGGCAAATTGTTCATGAAGTGTATGCCCCTGTTCATTCACCGGATCTTTCTTTAATGCATTATAATAAAATAAGATATCCGGTCCATGTAACCCAATATCAAACAACTCTCTATGCGCTTCTATAGAATTCTGAAGGGGTCTTGGAAGTGCGCTGAGCACCTCTTTTCCGAATTTATAATGTGCGTATGTTGTTGGCATAAGAAACCTCTCCTTTTTCTGAATTTTCTTGTTAAGATTTATAATTACTCATATTATTATATTAACACATTCTTCCCTGTCTGACAGTAATTATCTTTATAAAAAATATGTGAAATGACATTAAAAATGCTAAATTTTTACGTTACTGTTCAAGGGCTAACTGGACTTAAGAAAACCGATGGTGTAAACTGGGAAACAGCTAAAGCCATCGGTTTTCTTTATCCAAATATCCTGGACACTCTGTCAAATATATTTTCTGGTGCAAGACATTCCTGATGATCCGTTCCATAATTATAAAAGGTCCGGTCATGATCGTGTACAAGGATCCCCTGAACATAATTATCCACAATATAAAAAAATAAAAATTCGTCACTTTTTACAATGACTTATGCATCCCCTTGAACAGTAACAGGCAATCGTATGGATCATTTTTTTTACATCCAGTGGTTTGGCTAAATGTGCGTTCATACCACAGTCCAGTGCATGGCGTACATCCTCTGCAAAAGCATTAGCGGTCAGTGCGATGATGGGAATGGAAGAAGCATCCGTCCTGTCAAGCTTCCGGATCTGGCGTGTGGCCTCGTATCCGTCCATCAGAGGCATCATAATATCCATAAGTATCACATCAAATGTCCCCTCGGGGTGACGGGAGAAAAGTTTTACAGCTTCCCTGCCATTGGATACTGCAGTTACCACAGCACCTTCCTCTTCAAGGAGTACCTGTGCCACTTCTCTGTTTATTTCATTATCCTCTGCCAGCAGGATCTTTATGCCCTGAATGGAGTTTCGCTCAGATTCTGGCTCAGAAGAGATATCCGTTTCTTCTGCCTCTTCAAATGGCAAAGTGATCACAAAAGTACTTCCGATACCCGGAGTACTGGAAATCTCAATGGTACCACCCATCTGTTCAAATAGCGCTTTGGCAATGCTCATACCCAGTCCGGTGCCATGATATACACTTCGGGCATCCATATTCTCCTGAGTAAAGGGTTCAAAGATCTTCTCCAGATATTCTTTGTTTATGCCGATTCCTGTATCAGAGATCGTCCATCTGCAGACCAGCTTATGATCATGAGAAGGGAGAGCATGGATCTCCGTATGGATTGCCCCATTTTCTCTGTTGTATTTGATACAGTTACTGTAAATATTCATCATGGCACGACGGAGGTGCAGAGGGCTGCCGTATACAAAGGGATGTTCGTATATCTCCGGTGCGATATGAACGGTGAAATCAATGCCGTTTTTCTGTGCCTGCATATCAATCAGCATCTGTGTCTCTTTTTCATATCTGATCAGATCAAAAGGTTCATGGTTGAGTACAAGTCCGCCCTCCTCGATCTTGGACATATCCAGTACATCATTGATAAGAGAGAGCAGATGACTGGCTGAAATGAATGCTTTTTCACGATTACTTTTCAGGAATCCGATATCATTTTCGTGCTTTTTATCAATTTCCATCAGACCAATGATCCCATTCAACGGCGTACGCATATCGTGGGACATACGGGAAAGAAAATTGGATTTCTCTGCATTGGCACGTTCGGCAGTATCAAGAGCTTCTTTGAGAAGCTTCTGGTGTCTGATTTCTGATTCCACCACATCGTCCACATTCAAAAATCCCAGAACAATGATACCGGAGTCTTCGTTTTTGATAAAGCGGAACTGATAGTAATGGATACCATCCCTGTCATTTATCCGGTAATTCCCCTTGTATTCGGACTGACCGGACAAAACACTCATTACATTATCCAGTTCCAGTGATTCTTCCAGCATTGTACGGTCATCCGGATATACACGCTGCCAGATATAGTCTGAGAGGAAAAGATCATAGGGGTATGTATTGTTGTGTTTTTTGTCCGGAGCAGGGACATCGCGGTCTTCCTGCTTGATCACAGAGAGAGTTTTTTCTCTGGGATTGATCAGGTATACGTTCAGGTAGTTGCTGCTCAGTGTCTGGACAATACTTACCTGTGTCTCATAGGCTTCCTGTGTTCTGGTGACATCCTCACCGTAGAGGATTGCTTCCAGATGGTTATTGGAAGGATTGAGCAGCAGTCTTGTCACATATTTGGAAAGCCTGGTTATATTGTCATCGTAGAGACAGCGGGAAACTCTGGTGACCTCTACCTGACCGTCCTCGTAGCTTTTCATCAGGGAACTGCGGCAAAATGCGTTGATGAAATCATTTCTGTCCTTTAATACCGGTATAAAAACAGCAGTCTCTGCAATAAAATGGTCAATGGAAGCGTCAGCATCTATCTTATAGGCCAGGGCAGAAGTGCCTCCGATCTTCAGAATCTTATCATCTGTAAGGTCGAGATGAAAGTAGCCGGCAGCATGGGTAATGGATGCCAGAAGAGAGTGGAGCTGATTTTCATAGATTTTGCGTGCTGTCACATCATTGTCTTCACAGGCCACTGCAATTACGAAATCCCGATAGTCATCGGCGTTTCCGTTTCTGGCAATGAGCAGATAATAGTAATGGACAGTATCTGTGACAACCCTGAAATGGATTTTGAAAGAGGCTTCCTGAGAAAGTCTTTCCAGCAGGGTTTCATAATTCAGGTGTCTGGACACATAGGAACGCTCATCCGGATGAATATATTTCTGGATGATAAAATTAAATGACAGCTTATAGTCTGCATTATCTTTAATATCCGCAAAAGCATCAGTAAATCTGGAACGATATACGGAGATTTTCCCGGTTTCCCGGTTTACGCCATAAACAGACATGTAGTCAGAAGCAAGCAGGTTGATGGCACCCAGCAGACGGAGAGAGTTCTCACCTGTGGGAATAGACTTTGACAGGCTTTCTCCTTCGGCTACTGTGCTGAATACAAGTGCATGTCCTCTGCTACCGTCGGGCTGTACAGTCTCTACTGCATCAACTGTCTCATAAATATGACGGATCGGATCCAGGTAGGTCTTTGGCCCCTGTATCCCCAGTGCTACAGGGCAGGGCGGGCATGGGGAATCAAGCCCCATAAGTGCCTTATAGCATTTCACTCCCGGCTGGAGATTGGGGTACAGTTGTTTGGCAGTGTCGTTATAGCTTAGGATATTATAGTCTTTGTCTATGCTGTAATATCCAGATGAGTGTGTGTTCATAATTTTATACTCCTGATGTTTAGTGCTTTAAAGTATACTCTTTTTACTAAAAAATAGCAATGATAATGGATGAATTTGTAAAGGTTGTACAATGTTTCGGGATTTTGGCATATTCATGCCAAAACGCCTCGCAGGATAGTAGCGTGTGAACAGTAACTTTTTTACTGCTTTTTTACTTCTTTTAACGCAATAACCACTTGACATTTATATTTCTTTTTACTATATTAATATGTACAGCACACGCAAGGACGTGTCTGTTACAGTAGAGAGTATTCATTACTCTACCTGATCAGGGCTTGTACTGGTTTCGACAGGGATCTCGAAGATGGAGAAGCTATCCGTAGGCTGATGCGTTAAATCGCAAACTTAAAATTAAACGCTAACGATAATTTCGAATTAGCTGCAGCCTAAATGCTGCATGTCAGCCCTGAAGCACTCACACTTTAGGAATCTGGCACCGACTATGTGAGAAACGATGATGGCAAAGCTTTGAGCCGTCAGGCGTATTATGAAGCTACTGAACCCGTAAGGATGTTAGTTTTCGTACGGCAGAGGGAATGTCAAATAACTGACTATGATAGTAGAAGTACATGGGACAGGTTTTTGGACGCGGGTTCGATTCCCGCCAGGTCCACTTTTCAATGAAAGTGTGAAGACTTCAAAATAACGGCATTGTATCTCGTAAGATGAGATGCAATGCTGTTATTTTTTGAATAATATCCTTACTTGCAAATGGAATGCATAAAAAACTCTGAGATGCTCGCAAACATTGACTTCACAAGAATCTCAGAGAAAAAATAATGCCGCAGACCGGAATCGAACCGTTTTACTTAATCTCAAATACTGATAGAAAGGGGCTTTGAAGACTTCATCACGGTTGCGGTGTTCAAAAAGTGTTCAAATGTTTGTCGCATACAAACTTGAAGTTATCTTTTTCCTAATGGCAATGCTATTAAATTTCCCAATAATGCAATAACAGCATATCCAACTACATAAACCCATGCACTTGAGTTATAAAATATAAATATAGATGGCGCAAACATTATTGCTACAATCAAAATATACCAGAAGTTAAAACCATTCCTAATCCCATAAAAAACAGAGGTTATTAAACATATTAGAGGAATAATTACTAACATAACAATCATTGCACTTCCTGTGTTTTTTATAAACCAAGGAACGATATAAAAATCTATCAGCAACAGTAGGTAGAAAACCATGTTCTTTTTTAATTTATCCATCATATCATCATCCTTTCAAATCCCGATTGAACAAAATCGCTACGCGATGGCCTGCCGAGGCTGTGGCATAGCGATTTTCTGTTTTCTATAACAAAACAGTGGAAAGCAAGTCCTAAAAGTAGTATTGTTAAATCACCACAAAATAACAATCAAACAGGATCGACCTCTCCACTGCCTATGAAAAGAATACCACCCTTCCACTTGGTTGGCAAGCGGTTTTATGACCCCAATGCCCCTCCGTATAAAGCAGTGTTTCTGATAACTACTGATTTTATATGGAGGATTTTATTATGTATGAAAAATATTTAGAACAGCTTGAGGAAGCCGGGAAAATCCGTAACCTCAAAGAACGTTCCATCAGTTGCTATAAAAACTATGTTTCTTACTTTCTGAAATATCAGAATAAGAATCCCAAAGAACTTACCTGTCAGGATGTCAGGGTTTTTTTGCTTGCGAAAAAAGAGGAAGGACTGAAAGCCACAACTCTGAATCTTTACAATTCTGCCATCCGTTTTTTCTATCGAAATGTCCTGCATATCCTTTGGGATGACATCACAGTTCCACGTATGATCCTAGAACATAAGCTTCCTACTGTACTGACTGCCACTGAGATTGACTGCCTGTTAGATGCTGTTGATGATATCAAATATAAGGCTATGTTCGCAGTCATATATTCCTCAGGTATGAGAGTTTCTGAAGTGATCCATCTTCATTATGATGATATCTCCCGTTCAAATATGCAGATCCATGTCCGGGATACCAAGAATAGAATGGACCGTTATACCATTCTCTCCAAACGTTGTCTGGATATCCTTACACAATACTGGTTTGAGAAAGGTCGTCCCCGTGGCATCCTGTTTCCGAATAAATTTACCGGTAATTATCTAACAGTCAGTACTCTGGAACAGGTAATGCGACGGGCAGTAGCTGATGCAGAACTTCCAAAGACAGCAACCCCGCACTGTCTCCGCCATAGCTTTGCAACCCATCTGATGGAACAGGGCATAGAACGGCATAACATTCAAGCACTGCTTGGACACCGTGATCCGAAATCTACGGAAGTTTATCTTCATGTCAGCAACAAATCCCTCATGGGCATTCAAAGCCCTTTTGACAGGAAAGATGGTGCTGACCATGAATAAACCCACTGTCCAGGATATTTTTCGACATTTTTATACAGCATACCTTGAAAAGTATTCTCCATCCCCGGAACAGGCAAAAACTGCCCGGAACATCTTGAACTGTAAAACAGGAGCTTATGGTGCAAATATCAGTGTATGTGAAGACTGTGGTGCTGTCCAGATCCATTATAATTCCTGCCGTAACCGCTGTTGTCCCATGTGTCAGGCAGTCCAAAAGGAAATGTGGATGGATGCCCTCAGGGAAGATGTACTTGATGCACCTTATTTCCATCTGGTGTTTACAGTCCCTGATATTCTGAACCCAGTCATTTACAGTAATCAGAAACTGTTATATGACACGCTCTATCATGCAGCCTCTGCTACTATTCAAGAACTTACATCAGACCCAAAGCACCTTGGAGCTTCCGTTGGTTATATCTGCATCCTTCATACATGGGGCTCTGAAATGAACTTCCACCCTCACATTCATATGATACTGCTCGGCGGTGGACTGACACCGAAAAATGAGTGGAAAGATAATGGTACGGAGTTTTTTCTCCCTATATGGGCTATCTCCAAAGTATTTCGTGGGAAATATATGGATGAACTGAAAAATCTCTGGAATACAGATCAGCTTGAGTTTCATGGAACAGCAGAAAAATACCGTAATCATTATGAATTCAAAGAACTTATAGATTCCTGTTATGACACAGAATGGGTTCCTTACTGTAAGAAAACTTTTAACGGTGCACAATCTGTGATTGATTACCTTGGAAAATATACCCATAGGATCGCTATCAGCAATCACCGCATCATCCATATGGATGATGAAAATGTTACTTTTTCTGTTAAGGATTACCGGAAAGAAGGACAATGGAAGGAACTGACCATTTCCGGCATTGAATTTATACGGCGTTTTCTGATGCATGTGCCCACCAGACGCTTTGTCAGGATCCGGCATTATGGACTTCTATGTTCCCGCAGCAAACACAAAAAACTCACTTTATGCCGGAATCTTCTCGGATGCAAAAAATATCTTTCAAAGCTCAGGGATAAGGAAATGCCGGAAATACTGAAACAGCTATACGGGATAAACATCTGTGTATGTAAATCCTGCGGTGGACATCTTGGAAAACCACAACTGAGAATACCGCAAAGGTGTTAAAATCTAAATCTTTTATATGTTTTTTAAGCCTCAAAATCCTGAGGTTTTATTGTTGTATCTATTTATCTAAAAATCCTTGATTTCTGTAGCGTCTGCATAGGAAATCCTGTATAATCATGGATAAGAACAAAAGATTAAAAGTCCATAGGTAGTATCTACTCGGACGCTCACTTTGTTCAATAAGGTCAAATCGAAAATGGAGTAAACGAAGGGGCAGTTCACTGAAATGTCAAAACTGCTTTTTCGTTTACCCCATCATCGATTCTAACCTAAAGAATTTGTACTTTTCTTTTATATCGCATAGACACAGTATATCATATCCACTGTGCCTATGCGATATCCTACTGCTTCTTTCTATTCCGGTGTATATGCCCAGTGCATCATTCGGTTTGTGATGGTATCTTCCCACTTAGGCTTTTCCCTTTCAGGTCTTCTTACATATGAAATGTGTAACCACAACATTAATAAGCACTAAAGAAAACATTACACCTACAGTACTAAGGATCGGCCAATGAAATGTAAAATATGACAATTTATTTTCCATATAAATCTTTACTCCAACCAAAGTGACCATTCCTACAGTAAACAACAATCCCATCACACACATAAAATAAAAACTGCCTTCTCCAAAAAGCATTAATTTCATTTGCTTATCGGTCATCCCAATGCTTTTCATAATATCAAATTCTTTTCTCCGAGTGTACATCCCGGTAAATACAACATTACAATAATTAGTCAATCCCGCAATGAATAATATGATACTTACAGCACCTAAGAGAATTCGATTTCCTCTCATATATGTTTCTTTTTGCTGCATCAGATCTGATTTACAGATAACAAAAACTCCTGCTTCGCCGGTTCCCTCATCCATTGATACTTCTGTCATTTCGGATCGTTTCTTATTTTCCTCGGATATCAGCTCATTGATCTGTGTTTTCACATAAGGTTCTTTTTCCGGATCAGCAGTTAATTCCATTGTTAATATCTTTTTCTCAGTCGGTATCTTTTGAAAACCTTTCTCACTGATAAAATAATATAAACTGCCTTCTCCATGCCAGGATTGATGTATTTCCGGGAAATTATCGCTTTGCTGGTCTAAATAACCGCATAGAGTAAATGTTGCGGATTCCTTTTGTAGGAAATCGTCTTCCTGTTGTTTCTCTTTACTATCAGAATTATTTTGTTCTTTTCTACGAATTGCATCTTCTTTTGAAAGCAGCGTTTTAAAATATACCGGTTCTCCAATTGCTTCATCTGCAAGTTTTTGCTGTTCCGGAGTCAGCATATGATCATGTATAATTAATACGCCATTTCCTTCTTCCAAAGATTTTACGTCAATATTCAATTGATTATCCTGCACGTATTTCTTAAGTGACAAGATTTGATTTTCATCTATAACTTGTACAGTATCCCAGCTAAATCCTTCCACCATATTGCCATCTGTAAGATTCGAAAGCCCCTCGTCATAAGGACGAATTCCCTTCTTAGATATAACCGTAGTTACATAGGCTCCTTCGATCAGATTGGAGTTCTCCCAATCAATGCCATCTATCTCGTGTAGTTTTTCCTCTAACTCTTGAGAGATTGGTGAAAATTCATCATAATCATTGTCATACAACAGTTCCAAACCGTCTCCCTGTGTTAACAAAGGATCAACATCGATTTCTCTGGTTTTATATTCTTCCCCACATCCCTGGCTTTTCCCGAATTCGCTAAACTCTCCTGCCAACAAAAAATCAGGGCGTTTCTCAAGAAGATGCTTATAATCGCATCCATTTGTAAGTACATTCATTAGAATAAAAGACAGGACTCCTAAAAAGATGGAAATACTTGTAATGATAAATCGTGCTTTATGACGTGTTATATTTCCCCATGCAATATAAAACATTTCTCCTGTCTCAGAGCGTTTCAACACCAGTTTCCAGGATGTTTTATTTTTTTGTCACCCATATTTCCATCATAAGTGGCACTCTCGACACAAGACAGCTTCGTGATTTTTCTAATAACGCCTTCTGATGCCATCCACAAAATTCCATTTACAAATACAACAGAAAGAAAAAGAATCCATGGTCTGAAAAAGGAAAGTATCATATTTCCTCCCATTTCCTGATAAAAATGAAACCCTAATATTTCCGGTATCAATAAGACCAAAATCAATACAGAAATCAAACTCCCTAAGACAGAACCTTTTAACATGAGTAACCGCATTTGTTTCCGGTATATTTTTGTGATCTGTCTTTCTGTGGCTCCAATCGTGTGGAGTAATCCGAGATTTTGAATATCTTCACTCATGGATATCCAAAGAACATTACGCACAAGGAAATATATTCCACACAAAATACCTAGCGTTCCTAATATCACCATCTCATATCCACCTGCGAATTTAGAAACGGCAGTATATTGTGCTGTATCAGAAACGTATATCTTCTGATCTGCACTCTTCATCGGCAATGCCTGATATAATTTTTCTTCTGTTTTGCTTCTGCTTAAATGATTGCTCTGACTGAAAAGTAAAGTATAGGGACCCTTTTCCAGGTTTAACTCATTAATTTTGTCATGTGAAATATATCCGATTGCTAATTTATTTCCAGAGTCCGTATACCATCCACATAGTTTGAATTTTTCTTTCGAATGTTCGAACAGACCTTTGTATACATCTAAGTTTATTTCCATTCCCTGTTCCGGTTCAGAAATACCAAGTTTTTTCAATGCCCGCTTAGACAATAGAATTTCATCCTTTTTCTGTGGGTAGCTTCCAATTATATTGGTATATGCAGGCTTCAAAAAATTGTTCCAGCTTTCTGAGTCAGCCCATACTACATCACATATCGTTTTTGCATTATCATCTGAAATGTCTGTAGCTTCACCTACAAAAATACTTTTTCCAACCCGTTTTATATAATCCAGTTGTTTTAATTTTGCATATTGTTCTTCTGTTCCATCTTCTATTCTGCCCGAAGAAGCAGTTCCATTTTCTCGGGTTAATCTTATTTCTTCTGCTTGTATTTTTCCACAGGAGATTCCGAAGACCATGGTTATAGCAACAATACCGATTACTACTGAGCAAAATAAAATCGTATTTCTCACCTTTTTTGTGCCCGCAAAATTTTTAGCCAGGAATCGGATTATATCTTCATTGTTATTTGGAATGTTCTTATGAAACATAGTGATACCTCCTAACAATCGTTACAATCTCTTGTATAGATTTTCCCATCGGACATACGTATTACTCTGTCTGCCATCTGCGCTACTTCCTCTTGATGCGTCACGATCAATATCGTCTGATGAAATCTGACGGCACAGGATTTTAGTAATCCTACGACTTCCATACTTGTAACAGAATCCAGATTTCCGGTCGGTTCATCCGCCAGGACAATAGCCGGTTTCGTTAATAATGCCCGTGCTATAGAAACTCGCTGTTGCTGCCCGCCGGACAGCGTTGATGGAAGACGTTCTAATTTATCTTTTAGTCCTAGTATTTCTATAATCTCATTGAAAAAATCTACATCGATTTCCTTGCCATCCAGTCTCATTGGGAGGACAATATTTTCACGTATACTAAGAGAAGGTATCAAATTATATTGCTGAAATACAAATCCGATATTTCTTCTTCTGAATATCGTTCTTTCTTCCTTGTTAAGATCTTTTAAACTTGTATTTCTGATCCAGACACCTCCAAAATCCGGAGTATCAAGACCTCCTAAGATGTTCATAAGTGTTGTCTTTCCGCATCCTGACGTACCGACAACTGCTATAAATTCACCATCTTCCACAGTCAACGACACACCATCTAAAGCACGCACTTCATATGTATCGGATGTATAATATTTTTTTAGATTCATGGCTTTGATTATATCCATCTTTTCTGTAAACTCCTTTCGTAAATGCTACCTTTAACTCAGCCATAATCTATTATACATGGTACCTCTTACAAACTTCTTACAAGCTGCATATGAACTGTCTCTACCGGAAGATTTACCTCTATAAGCAGCCCTGGCTTCATTTGTTTTGCTTTCATCATCCCTTTTTGTAATAGAACAATCTCTCTGGAAAGATATAAACCAATTCCGCATCCTTCCTGCCCTCTTGCCTGCTCACCACGATAAAATCTTTGAAAAATTTTATTTTCTTCTCCATCTCTTATCCCGATTCCATAATCTCTTACTTGAATTTTATAAAACATTTCTGTCTGTTTCATTGTGATATTGATCGTGCTGTTGTTTTTACTATATTTGACTGCATTATCAAACACATTATAAAACGCCTCACACATCCAGTTTTTATCATGTTCGCAAATGATTTTCTCTGGCAATTCTACTTGAAAAAAGATTTCTTTCTCTTCTGCCTTTTTCTGTATTTGCCCCAACGCATTTAGAATCGTTTCGACAAGATTTTCTTTTTGCATGTGAACTTGTATGATTCCTTGCTCTAATCGGGCAGTTTTTATAAAGCTCTCCACCAAAAAGCATAATTGTTCTTCACTTATTCGCAAGTCTTTCATGTATTCTGCATTCAATACTTCTTGCGTTTCATTCAATGATTCTTGCAGCAATTCTGTATAATTTTTTATATTTGACAGCGGTGTCCGTAGTTGATGCGCAATCTCAGAAATCAATTTCTGTATCTCATATCGACTTTTTTCGGCCTCTTTTCTTCTTCCCTCTAACATTTCCTGTAAACGGATTAGCTGATTGCTAGTTTTGGAATAAAGCGTTTCCTTCCCGATATCTGAACCATCTAATTCATTGCCGTTTATTAAGGATTCCGTCAATTTATATATTTTATTCATTTCCTTCGCTCTTAAATGATTTTCCACTAAATATACAGTACTTCCTCCGAGTATGAAACCTATTAAAAGTACTGTAGAAATTGCTACAACCATGCTAATCTCCCATTCTATATCCCATTCCAAATACATTACTGATAACATTCGATGAATCATTCAATTTCTTTTTCAGTCTGCTGATCATAACGCTAATTGTGTTAGAATCAATGAATTCACTATCGATTCCCCATATATTTTCCATTATCATCTCTTTTGTAAGAACCTGATTCTGATTCATAATAAGATATTCTAAAAGCTGATACTCTTTGACTGTCAAAAATATTTCCGTCTCTCCGACGAAAACCTGTTTTCTATCAGAATACAAAATGACTTGTCCGCATATAAAAGTATTTTCATTTGACTTTCTCTTTAAAACAACTTCTATACGTTTTAGCAATACCTTTATTGAAAATGGTTTGACCACATAATCATCTGCTCCTGTATCAAACGCTTTTAACATATCTTTTTCATCATCTTTTGCTGTTAAAAAAATAGCTGGAATTTTTCCATTTTTTTGAAGCTCTTGATATAGATTTATTCCATCCCCATCCGGCAATCCAATATCTACGATCAACAAATCTACAGAACTATCTATATTTTTAATTGCCTCTTTTCTTGAAGCGGCAAGAATCGTTGTATAACCTTGATTTTTCAAAGATCTATCTAATGCTTTTCTTAACAATTTATCATCTTCTATAATTCCTATTACCATACACACCTCCTGATTTTTCTAGAATGTAATACAAAAAGTCCATTACAATATATATAACACCTCTGTATATTGTAACGGACTTTTTCAAACCCAGACTTGGTGCAAGCACCATTTCCGATAAAAACCTCGAAAGTTTTTATTTTATGTGCATATATTCCCCAATTTCATTCACAAAATCAATATGTTTTCTACTAAATTTTCATCTACTATTTTATACTACTGGGTACAGGCTTGAATCTATTGTTTCATACTTATCACATAGCACCTCTAGTGCTTGAAAATCTAGTGCTGATTTCACATACCCAGCCGTTGTATCATTTGATACTTTTTGATTGTACATCACTTTGGCATTTGAAATAATTTTCTCACGTTGTTTACGTATAAAAATCATTTCATTGTGAACGAGATCCTTATACGTACTATCTGATTCATTTTCCAAATCATATAATTCAAGTTCTGATGTAGGTACCGGAATCATATGGCTAATTCTGAGTGTGCCCTTTAATTCTTTTTCACCATCTTTATTTTTTACTACAATTCGTATAATTGGCACAATGCTTTTCTTAATGACCTTATTTGCTCCTGCAATCTGATAATCCGAATCTTTGGGCGATGACATCGGAACATAATAAAGATATTGTCCAATCTGCAAAACTACACCCAAATATTTCCTAGTATGTGTTCTAGAATTAATTTTGTTAGAATATACGTTTGGAAAATCCTTACGCAACCATTCCACATAATCATCCGAAACACTATATAATTTGAATTCTTCCATCCGTATCTCCTTTTATTTATTTCTCCTTATACGAAAACAAGGGAGCTAACGCTCCCTTTGAGTTTAAAATTCTCCACTTATATGGCAGGAGCTCTCCCGAGTTTAAAATCTTCCACTTATATGGCAGGAACTCTCCCGAAGATAGGCTCTCTATCTAAGAATAGTATATGACAAATTCATAAAAATAGCAACTCTTTTTATGTAATTGTTGCGTTGTTACTGCATTAAAGCTTCGATAAAAACATCCAAGATTAGTGAGCCACAAAGTGGGCAATTCTTCAAAAACTTACATGAATGCTCCTATAAATCCCTTATTTCAATCTCTCGTTTCCATCAAAACAACTTTTCCAAACACAAAAGAGATCTTCACTTCATCTTCACCTTCCGCGAACTCATTACTCACACACAAGCTGTCTCCTGATGAGAGCAAATGATTCTGCAATGGATATTTTGCACCGCTGATACAGAAATCCTCAACCGGAAATTGCATCGGAAATACTGAAAAATACTTTCCGAAAGCTTCTTCTCTGCGAATTGCGATTCCATGATCAAGCAGACGAATTCTATTATGACTGTCTAAGATCATCGCTTGAGATCCTGCTTCAAGTGCAATATTCAGGCACTGGACATTGGCCCAGAAATGATCCAAACGATTTCCTGTTCCTCCAAGAATCCAGATTTCTTTTCTTCTGAGTCCAAGACACATACGAAGTGCAATCTCCGTATCAGACGCATCCTTTACCGGATTGAACTCCCGGATCGGTACACTTGCTTCTTTTCTATAATAATCGATCACTTCTTCCGGTACACTGTCAAAATCTCCCACAATGTAATCCGGCTTGATCTTATGTTCATAAAGAAATGCGAGTCCTTTATCTACTCCGATAATAAATTCTGTCTCTTCTGCCTCAAGAATTGGAAGGATAAAATCTTCTTCCAGCATTCCCCCGCTCACAATAACTGTTCTCTTACACATTGCCGTTTAAAATCTCCATAAACTTTGCTGTATTATCTTTGATGTCGCCTTTAAAAACTCCTGAACCTGAGACCATTACATTCGCTCCGGCTGCAAGTACTTCTGCCACGTTTTTATGATAGATTCCACCATCTACTTCAATATCAGTTGTAAGTCCTTTTTCATTCAGAAGGTTTCTCAATTCACTGATACGCTCCAGTGATTCCGGAATAAATGCCTGTCCGCCGAATCCCGGTTCTACAGACATGATCAGAAACATCTCTGCCTGATCCAGATATGGAAGCAGTACATCAACCGGTGTCTTCGGTTTAATAGAAATTCCCACTTTCGCTCCTGCTGCATGGATTTTATCAATTGTTGCCTGCAGATCTTCACATGCTTCATAATGAACTGTAACGATATCTGCTCCTGCTTTCACGAATTCTTCCACATAACGGATCGGTTCTGTCACCATAAGATGAACATCCAGTGTTTGTGTTGTTGCTCCCTTGATTGATGCGAGAACAGGCATTCCAAAGGAAATGCTTGGAACGAACATTCCGTCCATCACATCAAAATGAATATACTCTGCGCCTGCTTCTTCTGTTAATTTCAACTGCTCTCCTAAAATCTTGAAATCTGCTGAGAGAATAGATGGTGCCAAAATATTTTTCATAAACTTAATACCTCTTTCTTTCCTTTAGTTCACGGTACATCTCCGTATAATCTTCATATCTGATCTTATGGATCTTCCCTTCTTCTACTGCTTCTTTCACAGCGCATCCGGGTTCATGAATATGGTCACAGCCATTGAACTTGCACTGTCCTTCAAACGGTGTAAATTCCGGAAAATAATATTTTAAATCTTCTTTTTCGAAATCATTGACGTAAAGAGAACTGAATCCCGGAGTATCCATAATATAAGACTCTTCTCCGATCACGATCAGTTCGGAATGTCTTGTTGTATGTTTCCCTCGGTCAATCTTCTTACTGATACTTCCTGTCTCCATCTTCACTTCACTCTGAAGAAGATTGATCAGAGAAGACTTTCCGACACCGGAAGGACCTGCAATTGAAGTTGTCTTTCCTTTTAAAAGTGATTTTAACTCACTGATATTTTCTTCTTCCTTTGCACTTGTAAAGATCACCGGATATCCGCATCCGGTATAAACTTCTTTCAATTCTGCAATTTCAGGATGGCTTGCAATATCTGTCTTATTAAAACATAATACGACAGGTATCTCTTTTCGTTCCATCATGACAAGAAAACGATCTAACAGATTGTAATGCGGTTTCGGTTTTGTCACTGCAAACACAACCAGTGCCTGATCAATATTGGCTACTGCCGGACGAATCAACTCATTCTTACGCGGCAGGATCTCTGTGATATTTCCTGTCATTTCTTTTTCATCAAGCACCTCGATCACAGCATCATCACCGACCAACGGCTTGATTCCGTCTTTTCGAAAGGCACCTTTTGCTTTACATTCAAAAATTCCGGATTCTACTACATTCACGTAGTAGAATCCGGCAATTCCTTTTATTATCTTTCCCTGCATATACTTGCTCTCTGTTATCATTGATTTCCAGAATCTTCTGTTTCAGAACCAGTTCCAGAGCCCTGTCCCGGATCTGTAGGCTGCTGTCCTTTGCTGACCATATACTGAACTGTTGTTCCTTTTTTCACTTGAGTACCACCGCTGACAGACTGATAAAATACCTGACCTTTCGGATAATTATCACTATAGTCATCACCAATATACTCTGGTGTTAATCCTGCTTCTTTCAGCTTTTTCTCTGCTGTATTCTTATCAAAAGAAATTATACTTGGCACTGGAACCACCGTCAGCTTTGGTCCTTTGCTCACCACATATCCAATTGTTGTACCTTTAGATACTTCTTTTCCGGCATCTGTATCCTGTGAAATAACCAATCCTTTTTCTACAGTATCACTGTAATCTTCAGTTGCATTTCCGGACAAACCTGCCTGTGAAAGGGCTGCTTCAGCATCCGACTGGGACTTTCCGGTAAGTTTAGGAACTTTTGTCGGCTGATTTCCCTTGCTTATTACAAGAGTAACCGTTGTTCCTTCTTTTACTTCTGCACCTTCACTTGGACTAACAGAAACAACTTCTCCCTGCTCCACATCATCACTGTAAACAGGATCACCTTTCTTCACAACAAGGTTCTTCGCCTGAAGTGCTTTTTCTGCATCAGCTTCTGCCAAACCAACAACACTTGGAATCGTTGTCATCTTAGCTTCTTCACCACTGCTGATCACAACATTGACTGTTGTATGCTTCTTTACTTTCTTTCCATCAGCAGGATCCTGGCTGATAATCTTTCCTTTTGCAACAGTATCGGAAGGCGCAGTTGACTTATGGATTCCGAGATCATATTTGTTCAGTTCTTTCTGTGCTTCCTCATATGTCTTGCCTGTCACATCCGGTACTTTTACCATCTCTGAATCTGTTTGCTGTGTAGTCGTTCCTTTTCCACCTTTAAATACGCCCACTGCATTTCCTACAAGGAACATGATCAAAAGTGCGATCACAACACCGGCAACAACCATAAGAATCTTCATGATCTTCTTCGTGTCTTTATTTACTTCATTCTTCTTACGGCGATTCCGGTCATCATAACGGTCTTTGCGACGGTCGTCGTAGTCATCGTCATCATCATAGCGGCTTCTGCGGCGATCATCGTAGTCATCGTCATCATCATAACGGCTTCTGCAGCGGTCGTCGTAGTCATTGTCATCATCATAACGGCTTCTACGGCGGTCATCGTAGTCGTCCTCATAATCATCATCATAATCATCGTCATAATCATCATTATAATTCTGACGATTCTTCATACGATTCAGTTCATCCGGTGACATAACAACCGTAGTCCGACCTGTATCCTGGGATGTTGCCGGCATACGTTTTGTCACACCATCAAGAACAACAAAATCCCCTTCCGGATCTACCAGTGAATGCTTCAGATCCTGAAGCAGCTCCTCGCAGCTCATATAACGCTTATTCGGCAGTTTCTGCGTACATTTCATAATAATGCACTCCAGGCTGTACGGAATATCCGGAACTTCTTCTGCTGGAGACTTGATCACTTCATTCAAATGTTTCAAAGCAACCGTCACTGTCGAATCTCCGTCAAACGGAACATGCCCGGTGATCATCTCATACATCGTGATACCTGCTGAATAGATATCACTCTTCTCATCTACAATACCGCCTCTGGCCTGTTCCGGAGATGTGTAATGTACAGATCCCATCACTGTCGTTGTTACTGCCTGTGTTGCCGTTGATGTCGTAGCCCGCGCGATTCCGAAATCAGTAACCTTAACCTTTCCATCTTTGGAAATAATGATATTCTGCGGCTTAATATCCCGGTGAATGATATGGCAGTTATGCGCTGCCTGAATACCTGTCACCATCTGGATGGAAATACTGATTGTCTCTTTTGCTGAAAGCTTTCCTTTCTTCTCAATGTAATCCTTCAGCGTAATTCCTTCTACAAGCTCCATGACCATATAATAAAGACCGCGATCCTGCCCTACATCATAGACATTAACTACGTTGGATGCATCAATCCTGCTGCTGCCTGAGCTTCGCTTAAAAACTTCTTAATAAACGTCTCATCCGAACGATACGTGCTCTTCAGCACCTTGATCGCAACAAAACGATTCAGCTTATGATCCTTGCCTTTATAGACATCTGCCATTCCGCCAGAACCGATACGGCCAAGTATCTCGTATCGTTTCCCTAAAAATACTCCTTCTTTAATCATACACTCACCTCATCTGCAAATGGCTCAAACAATACCACTCCGATGTTATCTGTTCCTCCATTCTCTTTTGCTGCTTCCACCAGCATCTCACCTGCCTCGACGATATCCCGGCTTCCCTGCACAATATGGAAAAGTTCTTCATCTTCCACCATATTACTTAATCCGTCTGTACACATCAGAATGATGTCTCCCCGTTTCAGACGGTGTTCATAAAAGTCCACATCCACATCAGCTTTTGCCCCGATCGCTCTTGTGATAATATTCTTATCCGGATGATGCTTCGCTTCTTCCGGCTTAATTCCACCAAGACGTACCATCTCTTCTACAAGAGAATGGTCCTTACTTAGCTGTTGGATCCCCTGATTGATCAGATACAGACGGCTGTCTCCCACATTGGCAAAATACAGCATCTGTTCTTTCACAGTAGCGGCAACAACCGTTGTTCCCATCCCCTTCAGATGTTCGTCACCGGATGCTTCTTTGATAATCTCACGATTGGCAGCCTTGATTGCTTTTACAAGAACACGTTCAATATCCTCGCCCTCGCTCTTCGCAATCTCTTTGATCATCACTTCCACAGTACACTTGGAAGCATAATCTCCTGCCTGATGGCCACCCATACCATCCGCTACCACGAACAGGTTCTGGAGAATACCCAGTGGTTTTCCCGTCGTAAAGACGTAGTCCTGATTTACCTGTCGCACCATTCCAACATCTGTAATTGAAAATGTCTTCATACCTTCTATTCTCCTTCAGTTTCTACGTAGCGGCGCCTGAGCTGACCGCAGGCTCCGTCAATATCAGAGCCCATTTCCCTTCTTATAGTAACATTTATTCCGCTTTTTTCAAGTTTATTTTTGAAATTCAAAGCACTTTTCCGGCTTGGACGAACAAAATCACGCTCTTTTACCGGATTGACCGGTATCAGATTGATATGACAGTTCTTGTGCTTTAATAAATGAATCAGTTCCTGTGCATCCTCATCCGTATCATTCACACCATGCACAAGGCTGTACTCAAAACTCACTCTCCGGCCGGTTTCTTTGAAATATTCGTCACAGGCCGCGAGTACTTCTGTGATATCATATTTATTTGCAACCGGCATCAATTTTCTTCGCTTTTCCTGATTGGAACCGTGAAGTGAAAGTGCAAGTGTGATCTGTAAATGCTCTTTCGCCAGTTCTTTCATCTTTGGAACTATTCCGCAGGTTGATACGGTGACATTTCTCTGACTGATGTTCAATCCATTCTCATCTGTAAGTAAATGAATAAACTTCAGGAAATTATCGTAATTATCCATCGGTTCACCGGTTCCCATGATCACTACATTTGAAACCCTCTCACCACTTATCTTCTGAATCTGATAAATCTGTCCAAGCATCTCAGACGGAGAAAGATTTCTCACCAGACCTCCGATCGTTGATGCACAGAATGCACATCCCATCCTGCAACCGACCTGAGAGGAAATACAGACAGAATTTCCATGCTTATATTTCATAAGAACACTTTCGACTACATTTCCATCATAAAGACGGAACAAGAACTTGTTCGTACCGTCAATCTGGGAAATCTGTCTCTCCAGCATAACAACCGGGAGAATCTCATAATTCTCTTCCAGTTTTTCCCTCAAAACCTTTGAAAGATTCGTCATCTCATCAAAATGATCTACCAGCTTCACATGCAGCCATTCATAAATCTGTTTTGCACGAAATGCTTTTTCTCCGATCGTTGCCATCTCTTTCTGTAATTCTTCATATCCATAAGCACGGATATCCTTCTTCATCTTAAAGTTTTCCTCCTGTATTTCGTTTTTTCTGTGAGTTATTCACATTGTTTATCTGCTTTTTCTATTTTTTCACATTTCCTGAAAATCATGCTTTTTTCTTAAATCTTGCAATAAAGAATCCGTCACAATCGTGAACTCCCGGGAAGAATTGGATACATCCCTTCTCGATCACATCACTTTTTAACTCTTTGCAAATATTTTCTGTAATATCATCCAGCTCAAATTGTGGATATTCTTTTAAAAACCAGTGCACATTCTCTATGTTCTCTCCCGGATTCACGGTACATGTGCTGTACAGCAATGTTCCGCCTTCCTTAACAATTGCCTGTGCACAAGTCAGGATCTTTCTCTGTAGATCTGCAAGTTCTTCAAGATCTTCCGGTTGTACACGATATTTCAGATCCGGCTTTTTGCCAAGCACTCCCAGCCCGGAACACGGAAGATCTGCGATCACAAGATCTGCTGCTTCCTCGTCATATTTATCAAACACTGACGCATCCTTACATACTGCACAAATATTTCCAAGTCCAGAACGGTCGATATTCTGCCAGATCAAATCTGTCTTATATTCAGTCAGATCTCTTGCTTCAACCCGTCCTACCTTTTCTTCTGTTCCGTTCTCTCTCGCTGCCGCTTCATCTGCCAGCTGAAGTTTCTCTGCCACATGAAGTGATTTTCCTCCCGGTGCCGCACAGACATCAATTACTTGATCGCCGACTTTTGGAGCTGCCAGTTCTCCGACAAACATAGAACTGATATCCTGCACTGCAAAGAGTCCTTCCTGAAAACTTTCCAGGCCTTCCAGATAATCATAATCTGAAAGATAAAACGCATAAGGAAGATACGGATGTGCTTCTACCTTCGCTCCCTCTGCTTCCAATTTTTCTTTCAATACTTCCGGTGTAACCCGGTTCATACAACAGCGGATCGTAATTGGCTTCTCTTTCTGAAAATCTGCTGCCATCTTCTCTGTGATCTCTTCCCCATATTCTTTCTTCCATAAAGAAAGAATCCATTCCGGAACAGAATATTTCACAGACAATCTCTGTACATCTTCTTTTGGATACTCGATCTCGTCCATCTTGCGGACAACATTTCTCAGAACTCCATTCACATATCCCCGCAGACCTGAAAATCCTTTTCGAACCGCAAGCTTTACTGCCTCACTGCACACCGCATGATCCGGTACGCTATCCATATATTTCAGCTGATAGACACTACTGCGAAGAATATTACGGATGACCGGTTTCATCTTCTTAACCTTTGTCTTAGAAATCTGATTCAAGATATAATCAATTTCTATCATATGTTCCAGAGTACCTTCCACAACTCTGGTGATAAATGCACGCTCACGTTTCTCAAGATATTGATATTTTGACAGAACATCTCCAAGAATCTTATGACTATATGCTCCATTCTCTGTTATTTCCATCAAAATCTCTAGAACGATCTCTCGTTCATTGATCTGCTTTCCCATAAATAATCTCCTATTCTCCGCATTTTGGAGGTTGGCTCTGAACAGTTACAGCATTTTTTCTTTTTATCAGTCATTCCTTCTTCGTCCGTTTGTCAGGATCAACAAACGTAAAAGCTGTAAAATCATTGCGGCCGCACTTGCCACATATGTCATTGCGGCTGCCCGAAGTACCTTCTTCACTCCACCAACTTCGTCTTCACGGAGCATTCCTGAATTTCCAAGCACCTTCACTGCTCTTCTGGAAGCATTGATTTCCACCGGAAGTGTTATAAGATGAAATGCCACAGCTACCATAAAGAGGAGAATTCCAATATCAATAAGGAAGCTGGACATCTGGCCATTCATAAACAGGCCGATAATGATCAACGGCCAGGAAATCATGGAGCCGAAATTTACGACCGGCACAAGTGCCCCACGGATTGATAAAGGTGCATACCCTTCAAAATGCTGTACTGCATGGCCACACTCATGTGCCGCAACTCCGATTGCTGCTACAGAAGTTGAATTATAAACCGGATCAGAAAGCGCCAGTGTCTTGTTTCTCGGATCATAATGATCGGTCAGATTTCCCGCTATATGAGTCACCTGCACATCATAGATTCCATTTCTCCTGAGAATCTGTTCTGCCGCTTCTCGTCCTGTCATCCCCGAATAACTGCGGATCTTCGAATATTTTGCAAATGTTCCTTTCACCTGGGACGATGCAAACAGGCTGAGAACCACACCGATCAGTACCAGTATATAAGTCCAGTCATAATAAAATCCATAATACATACTTTAATTACCTCCTGTTATCTGTAGTCCCCCTCCAAGAGTACTCTTATTCCTGTGTAAATTTAACTCCGCTTTCAATTGTGTATCCCCTTAAGAAAGCTCCTGTATCCATTCTCTTTTTCCCCGGTATCTGAAGTTCTAGAACTCGTAAGACTCCATCCCCTGTTTGAACAGTAAAGGAATCTTTCTCTACGCTCAAAACTGTTCCAGGCTCTGCTTTTGCTGTTCCGTCAGCCTCAGCTTTTGCTCTCCAGATCTTCACTACCTTTTTGCCCCAATGTGTATAAGCACTTGGCCAGGAATTCAGGCCACGCACCAGACGTTCGATCTGTACTGCGGATGTATTCCAGTCAATATTTCCAAGCTTTTTATCGAGCATTCTAGCATATTCTGTTGGACTCTCACCCTGCTTCTCAAAAGTTGCTGTATGATCTTCAATGGCTTTCAGAGTTTCTACACAAAGTTTCGCTCCCGCTTCAGCAAGCTTATCATGAAGGCTTTCTCCTGTCTCCTCTTCTGTGATCGGCACTTCGACTTTCTGGATCATGTCTCCTGTATCCAGTCCTTCGTTCATCTGCATTGTTGTAACACCTGTTACTTCCTCGCCATTGATGATAGACCACTGGATTGGCGCGGCACCACGGTATTTTGGAAGAAGTGAAGCATGTACATTAATGCATCCATATGGTGTCATCTCCAGGATTTCTTTCGGAATGATCTGACCAAATGCAATGACAACCATCACATCTGCATTATATTTTCTCAGTTCCTCTGCACATTCCGGATCACGGATTTTCTTAGGCTGATAAACCGGAATTCCATGTTTCATCGCAGCTTCTTTCACCGGAGTTGGCTGCATCTCTTTGCCGCGTCCCTTTGGTTTATCTGGCTGGCTCACTACGAGACATACCTCATGTCCTGCTTCCACCAGTGCCTCCAGTGTTCCCACAGAGAAATCCGGTGTTCCCATGAAAATTATTCTCATCAATTATTCCTCCACTTCGTATTCCATATCTTCCTCGTTGTAGGCCGGTGAATCATGCAGTTCTCCTTCTACTTTCTCTACATAGAGGTGTCCTCCCAGATGATCGATCTCATGACAGAATGCTCTTGCAAGAAGTTCTTCTCCTTCTATCTCGAATTCCTCCATATTTTCATCCAGTGCACGTACCTTTACGTGATTCGGACGAGTCACGATTCCCCATTTTCCCGGCACACTTAAGCAACCTTCTTCGCCTGTCTGCTCACCGGATGTCTCAATGATCTCAGGATTGATCAAAACGATCGGACCCTCTCCGACATCAATCACTACAATCTGTTTGAGAATACCAACCTGCGGTGCGGCAAGACCCACACCCATCTTCTCATACATCGTATCAAGCATGTCTTCAATTAAAATCTTTGTACGAAGTGTCATCTTCGTCACTGGTTTACACTGTTTTTCAAGAACGTCATCGCCCATCTCTCTTACTTCTCTGATTGCCATTATTCTTTCCTCTCTTTTCTATAAATTCATTGGGTTAAAATCGAATTGGATTCTCATTTTCTGAAACCCTGAGTTAATTTCTATATATTGTTCCATCCTGTCTTTTAATACAACTAAGGTTCGGTATTCCGGAGCTTTTACGTAAACCACTCTCCGGTAAATATCTTTGATCTTATCCACTCCCGGACTTGCCGGGCCGATCACATTGAGCTGTGCCTGCCCTTTGATCCGCAAAATGTATTCCTTCAGATACTTGCACGCTTTCTCCAAAAGCGCCTCATCTTCACATGCCGCAAGTACTGCCATCAGGTTCTCCACCGGTGGATATCCCATCAGACTGCGGTAGCGAATTTCTTTCTCATAGAATGCTTCATAATCCTGCGCTGCTGAAGCCTCGATTGCATAATGCTCCGGATCGTAAGTCTGGATCACAACCTCACCCGGTCTGTCACCTCTTCCGGCACGGCCTGCTGCCTGTGTCAAAAGCTGGAATGTTCGCTCACCGGAACGATAATCATCTGTATAAAGTGACATATCCGCTGCCAATGCACCGACTAACGTGACCTTTGGAAAATCATGCCCTTTTACAATCATCTGTGTTCCCACAAGAATATCTGCCTCTTCATTCGCAAATGCAGATAAAATCTGTTCATGGGAATCCTTTTTCTTCGTTGTATCCATGTCCATGCGTAGTACTCTTGCCTGTGGGAATCTTGCCTTCACCATATCCTCGATCTGTTGAGTTCCTGCGCGGAATTCTCCGATATACCTGGATCCACATTCCGGACACTTCGTCACCTTCGGCTGCTCATATCCACAGTAATGGCAGACCATTTTTCCACCTTTGTGTACCGACAAGGATACATTACAGTGCGGGCATTTCACTACATGGCCACATTCTCTGCAGGAAACAAAACCAGAATATCCCCTGCGATTCAAAAACAGCATGATCTGCTCTTTTGCATTCAATCTGTCTTCGATCAGTTCCTGCAACTTCTCACTCAAGATGGATCGGTTTCCATTCTTCAGTTCTTTACGCATGTCTACTGTATACACAGTTGCCATCTGCTGCATATGGGAACGGTTCTTCATCTCGTAAAGCTGATATTCACCAAGTCTTGCCCGATACATGGCCTCCATGGACGGAGTTGCGCTTCCAAGCACTACACTGGCATCTTCTACTTCTGCCCTGTGGACTGCCACTTCTCTTGCATGATAGCGTGGCACCTGCTCACTCTTGTAGGTTGGTTCATGTTCTTCATCAATAACGATCAGCCCCAAATCCGGAAATGGAGTAAAAAGTGCAGAACGTGGTCCGATCATCACATCGACCTCCCCCCTCTTTGCACGCATCATCTGATCGTAACGTTCTCCGGCAGACAGTCTTGAGTTCATGATAGAAACTCTGTCGCCGAAACAGCGGTAAAACCGCATCACTGTCTGATAGGTCAGTGCGATCTCCGGAATCAGAACGATTGCCTGCCTTCCCTGCCCGACCACAGTGCGAATCATCTCCATATAGACTTCTGTCTTCCCACTTCCGGTCACTCCGTGAAGCAGATAAGTTCTCCTTGTTCCACACAGATAGTCTTGCCGGAATCCCTGGATCACATGCTGCTGTTCTTCTGTATAGATGATTTCCTGCTGTGATTTCTTTGCCTGTTTCACCGGATTACGGTATACTTGCTCTGACTCTATCTTCAGCACGCCCTGCTCTTCCAATGCCCGGATCACAGGCAACGTCACATTTAATTTTTTCGTCACCAGCTCATAATCCTGAACCGGTACTTCCATCAAAGCTTCCAGAAGTCTCGCTCTTGCTTTCTGATTCTTTTTCTGATAAAAAGCCAGCTTCTCCCGACTCTCTTCCTCAGTAAGCAGCAAACGGAGATGTTTCTTCACCTTCGCATTCTCTTTCTGCTTGATTGGCAGCACTGTCTTAAGTGCCTGGATCATTGTTCCGCCATACTGCTCTTTCATCCATGCCGCCAGCGCGATCAGTCTCGCTTCGATTGCCACGCTGTTTCTGGAAATGTCTGTGATCTCCTTCACCTTTGACAGATCATAATTGCAAGTCTCTGATAATGAAGTCACATAACCTTTGATCTGTCGGTTTCCTTTTCCAAAAGGGATAATTACTTCCATCCCCGGATGCAGCTCGTCTTTCAGTCGTTCCGGTATTCGGTACTGAAAGATCTTATCCAGTTTTTCATGTTGTATATCTACAATAACATCTGCAAACACAATCTTATTTCTCTTTTAATTCTTCCAGAACTTCCTTGATCAGCACACGCTCATCCATCGGATGCTTCACGCCGCAGATCTCCTGATAGTCCTCATGTCCTTTTCCTGCCAGTACAATAACATCCCCAGGTTCGCCGTGCTCGATCGCATATTTGATTGCCTCTTTACGATCACAGATCTCCACATATTTTCCATCTGTCTTCGCAATTCCGGTCTTGATGTCATTAATAATATCCTGTGGTTCTTCAAATCTCGGATTATCTGATGTAATGATCGTCAAGTCTGCCAGTCTTCCGGATACTTCACCCATCTCGAATCTTCTGTCTTTGGAACGGTTTCCGCCACATCCGAACAGACATACCAGACGTTTCGGGTTATATTCCTTTAATGTAGTCAGAAGACTCTCAAGGCTCATCGCATTATGTGCATAATCGATCATCAATGTGAATTCATCAGACACTTTGATCATCTCAATACGTCCTTTTACCTTGGCCTTCTTGAGTGCATCCTTGATCATCTCAACCGGCACCTGGAAATGACGGCAGACAGAAATAGCAGTCAGTGAATTGTAAACACTGAATTTACCCGGAACATCAATCTCTACATCAAAATCCATCACGCCTGCAACATGATATGCCACACCAAGATATCCCGGTCTTGATACAAGTTCTACATTCTCTGCATGAAGATCCGCCTCCGGTGAAAATCCGAATGTCTCGATCTTACATGTAGATTCTTCAAATACATCTTTAAAATACTTGTCATCCACATTGGCGATTCCGAGCTTACACTGCTTGAACAGAAGACCTTTACATCTCTTGTAATCATCAAAATCCTTATGCTCATTCGGTCCGATATGGTCTCTTCCAAGATTTGTGAAAATGCCGATCTCAAATGGGATTCCTGCTGTTCTGTGAAGCATCAGTCCCTGAGAAGAAACTTCCATAACAACACAGTCACAACCTGCTTCTACCATCTCTGCAAAATATTTATGGATCGTGTAAGACTCCGGAGTTGTATTGCATGACGGGATCTTCTTGTCTCCGATAATTGCCTCGATTGTTCCGATCAATCCAACCTTATGTCCTGTCTCTTCAAGAATAGACTTGATCATGTAAGTTGTTGTTGTCTTTCCCTTTGTTCCTGTAATACCGATGACTTTCATCTTATCTGCCGGATATCCAAAGTAAGCTGCTGACATCAGAGCCAGTGCATAACGAGTATCCTCTACCTTAATTACAGTCACATTTTCCGGCACTTCGACATCTTTCTCTACAACAACAGCTGCCGCGCCTTTCGCCGCAACATCCGCTGCATATTTATGTCCATCAGATACTGCTCCGCTGATACATACGAAAACAGATCCTTCTTCCACTTTTCTTGAATCATTGATCAGTGTTGTTACTTCCGTAGAATCACTTCCCTGTACTACTGTGTAGTCTAGGCGTTCTAATAATTTATCTAATTTCATGATCTAACCCTCCTGTTCTGAACTGGTGTATTGCATCATTGACTTTCAGGCAAATAACGATTGTCTTAACCTTTATAGAATAACATAATCTCACCGCATATGCAAAAAAACCTACATAATCTTTCGTCCTGTTTTCGTCTTTCGAATCAGCCAGACACATCCAAATGACAATAACACAAGTCCCACACTCACTACCGGAATCATGATCCAGGCTGAAAATGTCTCTGGCTTAATATTTCTCTTATAAACATCAAGAAACATGATATGGATCAAATAGATTCCAAAGGAACATCCACAAAATCTGTCAATCCACTTCTTTGCCTGTTCGGACGGATTGAATTCGCTCTTTTTCAATCGTACTAACATAAGAAATGCCATCGCTGCTGCCAGTGCAAGCAGTGGATTACCATATTCCAGCAGACGTTCATAATGTTCTCCATCCTGCAAGGTTACCGCGTAAGTCAGCCCATAATTTAATACCATGCATACTACAAAAATACCTGCCGGAATCATTTTCCCCTTCATCACATGCTTACGATATTTATATATATAATATCCGATAAATACATAATAAGAATAGATTCTGTCCCCCACCATTGGGACGGAATAATACATCTTTTCATCAAAAAATGTGGAAATATAATTGAACAAAACAGCCGCCGTAATCACCACAAGAAATGCGCGTTCCATCCGAGGTTCATCCCTTTACACATAACCTGGAAAAAAGGAAGTACCAGATAGATCGGAATCATTGCATACAGATACCACAGATGCTGTTCTACCGGCTTATATAATAAATCTTTGATTTGATAAGGATCCTTCATATAAACTGCATTCCAGATCATATATATTACACTCCACACAAGCAGAACAATTAGAAAACGAAAGATTCTTTTTGCATGTTTATGAAGTGATTCCTGTCTTCCAAGCAGAAGTGCTCCTGTAATCATGAAAAAACATGGTACACTTATCCTTGCCAGCAGATTTAATAGCAGTGAAAAACTGTACTCCCCAATCGTAATATCGCCATAGGCTCTGCAATAATAATTCGATACATGAATCACAATAACAAATATAAAGGAAATCATTCGAATCAATTCCAGATTATAATTTTTCTCTTTCAATGCACATTCCTCTTTCTATCTCTTCTGATTTTCATCTTTTTTCTTGTTTCCGTCCGGTTTATAAAATGTGCCTTTCACAACCGCACCCTTTCCGTAACGATTGTTCAGCTGTTCCAATGCGGCATTTAATTTCTTATGTTTCTCGTCCGGTTCTTTTGGAAATTCAATATCAAAAATTGTCAGCTGCTCCGGTGCATTCTCTTCTACTAACTTTGACGTTCGGATTCCGAGCAGACGGACAGGTTCTCCACTCCAGCTTTCACGAAACAAATTACAGGCTGTCTCACATAAGATAACCGGATCATTCGTCGGCTTTTGAAGCTGCACCTGATGCGACATATTTCTGAAATCATAATAGCGAACCTCCATGCTCACCATCCCGGCTTTCTTTCCTGCCTTCTTCAGCCTGTTCCCCACGCTCTGCGCAAGCTCACGAAATACATCTCTCACCTCTTCATAAGTCGTTGCATCCTCCGACAGAGTCGTTGAATTTCCTACTCCCTTTGCCTCTTCCGGTTCATACTGTACCTTATCGTCTCCAATTCCATTTGCAAAATTCCAAAGCATCCGTCCATGACTTTTTAAATGCAGCGTAATTACATTTACATCCGCATGAGCAAGATCTCCAATTGTATTAATTTCAAGTTTCTTGAAGACCTCCACACTTGAACGCCCTGCCATAAAGAGTTCTCCAATCGGAAGCGGCCACATTTTCTGCGGAACCTCTTCCGGAAATAATGTATGGATCCGATCCGGTTTCTGAAAATCCGAAGCCATCTTCGCTAGTAACTTATTACTGGAGATTCCAATATTCACCGTGAATCCAAAACGCTTCTTCACTTCTTCTTTGATCTCCATTGCACCGTCCACCGGTGTTGGATATCGCCCGACAAGCTCTGTAAAATCCATATAACATTCATCGACACTGACCTGCTCGATCTTCTTTGTATATGTCCGCAGGAAATCCATCAGCATCCGGCTCTTTTCTCGATACATCTTATGATTCGGCGGTGCTGTCACAAGATTCGGACATTTTCGAAATGCATTTACTACAGGTTCACCCGTCTGAATCCCATAGGATTTGGCAAGTGATGATTTTGCAAGGACGATTCCATGACGCGAGCTCTGATCTCCACCAATAATCGCCGGAATCTCCCGCAGATCCACTTTTGATCCATTTTTCAATTGTTCAACCGCCGTCCAGCTTAAAAATGCTGAATTGACATCGATGTGGAAAATAATGCGCGCCATGGGAGCCTCCTTTCCGGAATTCTGCCTGAGTTCTTTCTTAGTATTAATTCTTGTTGTATGTATATACATTCTGTCAGTTTTTTATTTTAACATATAATCTGCGCTTGTATCAATTGCTTCGGTGAACGAAAAAAAGGCTGTGAAAAATCCAATTTTCTAAAAATCTCCAGAAAATTTTCATTTTTCACAGCCCTACATATTATATCGTTACTATACTGATATTTTGATGTTGGGGGCAAAAAGTATTTTGCCCCCTATAATACACGGATTGCTTCGCCTTTCATGCTCTCGCAATCCTACCCACTATTCGCATATCGTGAAGCTTACGCTCCACTTTTATGCTCATATTGGGGCGGGTCTCAAGGCCATTACACCACCTTTGTGCAAGCACCGGTGGTTTCAGACCTTTTGACCCTGGTATCATATTTTATTTCTTCACACCCGCTGTCAGTTTACCGTCCTTCACATCGATCAGGATCGTGTCTCCACGTCCCACATCTCCAGCAAGGATCAGTTTTGCAGCTAATGTCTCTACATTCTTCTGCAAGTAACGTTTCAGAGGTCTTGCACCGTACATCGGCTCATATCCACCTTCCACAACGAAGTCTTTCGCTGCATCTGTCAGCTCAACACTCAGTTCACGTTCTTCCAGACGGCGATTCACATCAGCAACCAGAAGATCAATAATAGAGCGTACATTTGTCTTTGTCAATGGTTTGAACATGATAATCTCATCCAGACGGTTCAAAAATTCCGGTCTGAAATGTGCTTTCAGATCACCCATTACCATCTCCTGACTCTGTTCATCGATCGAACCATCGTCCTTAATTCCTTCCAGCAGATAGTTTGCACCAATGTTGGAAGTCATGATCAAGATTGTATTCTTGAAGTCAACTGTACGTCCTTGGGAATCTGTGATTCGTCCATCATCCAGTACCTGCAGCAATACGTTGAAGACATCCGGATGTGCTTTCTCGATCTCATCAAAAAGTACAACAGAATATGGTTTTCTTCTGACTGCTTCTGTCAGCTGTCCGCCTTCATCGTATCCAACATATCCCGGAGGAGCTCCGATCAGTCTGGACACGGAATATTTCTCCATGTACTCACTCATATCGATACGAACCATGTTGTTCTCATCATCAAACAGGCTCTGGGCAAGTGCCTTTGCAAGCTCTGTCTTACCTACACCTGTAGGTCCAAGGAATAAGAAGGAACCGATCGGTTTTGTCGGATCTTTGATACCTGCTTTGGAACGGATGATTGCTTCAGTTACAAGCTCTACACCTTCATCCTGACCGATGACACGCTTATGCAATTCATCTGCAAGGTGAAGAGTCTTATTTCTCTCGCTCTCGTTCAGTTTTGCAACCGGGATACCTGTCCATCTGGAAACGATTTTTGCAATCTCATCATCTGTAACGGATTCATGCACAAGAGAAAGATCTTTTGCCTTTACCTTTGCCTCTTCCTCTTCCAGCTGTTTCTGCAGCTGTGGAAGGCGACCATACTGAAGCTCTGCTGCCTTATTCAAATCATACTCTCTTTGGGCTTTCTGAATCTCCTTGTTCACCTGCTCGATCTGCTCACGGATCTTCTGCACATGCTCTACGGAATTCTTCTCATTCTCCCACTGTACTTTCTTACTTGCATACTGCGCTTTCAGTTCTGCCAGTTCTTCCTGCAAATGTTCCAGACGCTCTTTACTTAAGCGATCTTCCTCTTTCTTAAGTGCAGACTCTTCAATCTCCATCTGCATCACACGACGGCGAAGCTCATCAAGCTCTGTCGGCATAGAATCAAGTTCTGTTTTGATCAATGCACACGCCTCGTCAACAAGGTCGATTGCTTTATCCGGCAGGAAACGATCAGAAATATATCTGTTCGAAAGTGTAACTGCCGCAACAAGCGCACTATCTGTGATCTTAACTCCATGGAAGACTTCGTATCTCTCTTTCAGTCCTCTCAGGATAGAGATTGCATCCTCAACGGTTGGCTCATCTACCAGAACCGGCTGGAAACGACGCTCCAATGCAGCATCCTTCTCAATATACTGACGATACTCATCCAATGTTGTTGCGCCGATACAGTGCAGTTCGCCTCTGGCAAGCATAGGCTTTAACATATTTCCCGCATCCATTGCACCGTCTGTTTTACCTGCTCCTACAATCGTATGAAGCTCATCAATGAAAAGAATGATCTTTCCATCACTGTTCTTCACTTCTTCCAGAACGGCTTTCAGACGTTCCTCGAATTCACCACGATACTTCGCTCCTGCTACCAGTGCTCCCATATCCAGCGAAAAGATTGTCTTATCTTTCAGTCCTTCCGGTACATCTCCGCTGACGATTCGCTGTGCAAGTCCTTCTACAACTGCAGTCTTACCTACACCAGGTTCACCGATCAGCACCGGGTTATTCTTTGTCTTACGGGACAGGATACGAATCACATTACGGATCTCTTCATCACGTCCGATGACCGGATCCAGTTTCTGATCTCTTGCTTTCTCAACAAGATCCTGGCCGTATTTATTCAATGTATCATAAGTTGCTTCCGGATTGTCAGAAGTAACTCTCTGATTTCCTCTTACTGTTGACAGCGCATGGAGGAAGCCCTCTCTGCTGATGCCATATTCACGGAAAATCTGCTTCAACTCACGGCTTGCATACTTCAGCATTGCAAGAAACAGATGCTCAACAGAGACATACTCATCTCCCATCTGCTTTGCTTCATCTTCTGCATGGATCAGCACATTATTCAAGTCCTGACCGACATAAGCCTGACCTCCCTGTACCTTCGGTCTCTTGCCGATTGCCTGCTCGATACTGTTAATAAAGAGCTGGCCCTGAATGTTCATCTTCTCAAATAATTTTAAAATCAGACTGTCATCCTGTGTCAGCAGCGCATATAGCAAATGCTCCTGCGCCAGTTCCTGATTCCCGTTATCCGCAGCAATCTTCTCACAGTTCTGAACTGCCTGTAATGAATTCTGTGTAAATTTATTGATATTCATGGTCTTTCCCTCCTTTGAACCACAAATTTGCTTTTCCTGTGTTCTATTAGGAATATAGCACGTATTGTTAGCACTGTAAATGGTTGAGTGCTAATTCTTTTCTAAAAATTTTGTGAAGTCCTTATTTCATGGGCTTCACAAAATTTTTAAATTTACAATTACACTCAATTTGTAATGATTTAGACCATTCTATCTTGGCCATCTCTCTTTTTTATTCATTAACGGTTTAAAAGCCTGATGCGGTTCACTCTGATACCAATATGCTACACTGGCAACATCATCCTGTCTTTCAAATAGTCCTTTATAACATACACCGATCTGTTGGATAGTAACTTTTAAATTTTCTTCAAAGCAAATCGGATCCATCAGATGCCATCTATAAAATCCTCTCATTGGCGGACAATCATCATTATGATATGGATTATGCACCAGTTCATCGTGTGCTGAATAATACGGATATCCTAAAAATGGAGAATTATAAGTCTGTTCTACCGTCTTTCCGTTTACCTGGTGAGCAAAACTCCATGACCCGCCAAAATAGTCCTCTGTTCCCGTGCCACATATTGTAGGATATTCTTCATCTCCGTCAATATAAAATTTAACTTCGCCTTCTCCCCACCAGTATCTTTCAAGTGTTGTCAGAGCAAGATATGTACCAATATAATGGCCTTTTCCTTTCACATTATCCAAAATAACATAATCCTTTGCCAGTTCTGTTATTCTTTGACGTCTCCACTGTGCATGAAAATAAGCTGTATCTTCTGGTAACTCATCATACAAACAATAGTCTACCTGATAAAAGAAATCAGGAATTGGATTATCATGTTGATTTTCTAAAGTAATTCTTGCTTTTTTACGAAATGGCATTTGAAAATAGCTATTAAAACCTCTGTTTGGAATTACGGATATTGGCATAGATGTAACAAGACATTCTCTTGCAAAACCACAGCAGAAGAAATCACCTAAAGGACTTTCAACCGATGGAACTTCCTCATCATCCCAGTACATGCGGAGTACTAAATCACGGAGTACATAACAATCCGCATCTGATGTTTTATTATTAACCGTAATCCATATATGCTGAATAATACCCGGTCCATCCATTTCAGCTAATACTACCGTTTCATTCGGCATAATATTTTTCAAGCACGGACTACCTTTTCTTGAAGGGCCAAGATGACTTGCTGCAATTCCACCCTTTCCTTTTTCTCCAGTTGGATTTTCAGCATTTATAGCTCTCGATCTTCCATTTCTTAATCTGAAAATATCTGACATTATTCACACCTCCACTTATTGCTTAACGCCGCCAGCCATAACACCTTCCATGATCTGCTTCTCAAAAATAAGTACGAAAATAACTATTGGCAGCAGGATAATACATCCAACTGTACTTATTAAATCCCATGGCATACTATATGATGTCTCCCTTGGAATAGTTGTAATAGCAACACTTAATACTTCTATTTTTTGTGCAAAAAACAATGGAGTGAATAAATCATTAAGGCAATTTATAAAATTAATGATTAATATTGTTGCAATAGCCGGTTTCATTAAAGGCAACGTGATATAAAACAGTTTCTGAAACATATTCGCTCCATCTATTTCTGCTGCTTCATCTAATGAAATAGGAATTTCACTTAAGAAATTACCTAAAATCAACATAGTAAATGGAATCAATGCACTTGTATACATGATGATCAAGCCAGGAAATGTATCAACTAATCCAAATCTTTTCATCAGATCATATAACGGTCTTGCTGTTACAATTCCCGGAATTAAAGCAGATGCCACTATCGCTGCATATACAAGTGTAAGTCCTTTTCCTGAATAACGAGTAAATGCATAAGCTGCCATTAAGCAGATAACTGTTGATAAGATTAACGAACATACAGTAATAATTGCTGTATTTAAAATCTTCTCACCCAAATTCATCTGCGTGAAAATTCTAATATAATTATCCAGTGTAGGATGTTTTGGCAGATAGTGAATCGGTGAACTAAACAGCTCAGAAGCAGGTGAAATAGATGATGTAAAAATCCAAAGTAATGGAAGTAAAATAATAAAAGCAACTATTAAAATCAAGCCCCATTTGAATATCGGTGCCAAAACTTTTTTTGTTTTTGGTTTCATTGTCAACCTCTCCCTTCTATATTTTAATCAAACTTTTTGATTGCTCTAAGCTGTATAAAACTTAAAATTGTCATAACAATAAACAGGCAGACAGCTATTGCAGACGCATATCCGAGATTCAAATTAGTAAAAGCCTCCTGCATAATTCGATATGCTAACAAAGATGTTGAATCCCCTGGACCTCCTGATGTCATAGCATATACTAAGTCAAAACTTGTCAATCGCCACATTGTAAAGAAAATAGAAAGGCTCAGTATTGTCTTCATTATATTTGGCAGTGTAATTGAGAAAAAAGCTCGTACCGGTCCTGCTCCATCGATTTTTGCTGCCTCATAGATATCTGCTGATAAAAACTGTAATGCGGCAAGCACCAAAATTGCAAAGAAAGGTAAGTCCTTCCATAAATCAACTGCAATAACTGCTCCTTGAGCTGAATTTGCATGCACAAGCCAATCATAATGAAAATTCGGTACAAATCTTCTGATCAAATCATTGATTAATCCATATTGATCATTAAACGCCCATCTTGCAGCAAGTCCCGCTACTACCATGGGCATTGCCCATGGTATAAGTACTATTGTACGCAGGAATTTTTTACCTTTGATCTTCATATTTAACATTAATGCAAGAATCACACCTAATACTAGATGGAAAAACATTGATACAACCGTAAATTTCACAGTAAATCCGATAGAAGATAATAATTTTTGATCTTCAAATATTCTAAGATAATTTCCTAATCCTATAAATTGAAAGTTATTGCCTTTTAATAAACTCATATCATAAGTACTGTTTATAAAGGTCATGATAATTGGATAGAGCGTAGTAAATGCTCTTACAATCACTACCGGAAGTACCAGAAGCCATGCAATCCACAATCCTTTTGTCTTCTTTTTCATTGTCCTTACCTCCCGTAAAACACGTAAAACAATATATTAATTATTTGACTACATATGTATCAACTGCCTTCTGTGCTTTTTCACAAAATGAGTCTAATGTTAACTCGTCAGATACATACTGCTGGAATAAAGATCCCATCTCACTAATAAACTCCATCGCCTGCGGTGCCATAGGACGTGCAAGAAGTTCTGTATTGTCCACGTACTCTTTTACTTCATCTAAACCAGGCAAATCCATCGCTGCTAATTCATCACTTTCCAACACGTCTGTTCTTGCCGGAAGTCTGGATGTCATTTCTGTATAATCAAGTTCTCCCTGCTCACTTGCAGCATACTTGAGGAATTTCTGCGCCGCTGCTTTATTTTTTGAAGCACTATTCAAAACATATCCCCATGTAGAAATATAAGCTGCCTTATTTTCAAATGTCGGCATAGGGGCAATATGCTGTTTATCCGGACCATACTTTCCTGAATTAACAAAAGACTGTATTGCTCCTACATACATAAAGATAGAAGCATATTCTCCATCAAAAAATTTCTGCATCATTGGATCGTACTGATCTGCCAGCTGAGAAATAGGTGTCTCTTTTTTCTTCATCATATCATACATGAATTTTACAGCTTCCTGAGTTTTAGGATTTGTCCAATCGTAGTAGTCTCCACCAAACAAATTCACAAATGTTCCGATAGAGTTAAATACATATGTTTTTTCCCACGCATCTCCATATCCGTATTTACCGTCCGATGAATTAGCTTCTACATATTTTTCAAAATCCTCTTTTGTCTTAATCTCGGTAAGACCTGCATTTGCCATATTTTCCTCATCAACCCAAAAAGCAAGAACATCCATAAAACAAGGAACTGAATAAACATTGTCTCCTACCATTGTCATTTCCTGCATATATTTCTGTGGAAAATTTTCCATAATCTCCGGTGTCATAACGGTGTCTTGAAGCGGCTCTAGATAACCTGTATTTTTAAATCCGCTCATCATCTCATCATTAATTGTAACGACATCAATACTATCATCACCTGAAGATAATATAGTTGTTATTTTTGCCTGACGATCATCCGTATTTGTCGGGCATGCAATTGTTTCAATTTCCAGTCCCGTTGCTTCCTCCGCTTTATGGATATATTCATCAAAAGCTTTTCCATAAGTTGTATCCTGTGTCATCAAGGTAATTTTGTTTGAATTCTCGTTCTGCTTAACCTCTGTGTTTCCTCCAGACTTCCCGCATCCACTAAAAAGTCCAACAGACATTGTTGCTATAAGTAATACACTGACTATTCTTTTTTTCATTTCTTTCCCTCCTGCGTTTTTATATGCAACCTTAATATCTACAACTATTTGTTAATATCATCATAGAAAATAATGCTTTAAAAATAAATA